>DASYSW010000283.1:0-3350 GCA_036002905.1 Chitinophagaceae bacterium | reverse complement strand
GCAGGACAATGAACTTACCCCAGGATACGTTTGACAGGGTAAAGGGAGACAGCGAATCGCTGGCAGGCCTGGTATTGGAATTGGCAGGCGAATTCCCCAAAGTGAATGATGTAATAAATAGCGGCGACTTCGATTTCACAGTTTTAGAGATTGACAAGAACCGCATCTTACAGGTAAAAGTCACCATAAAAAATCAGTCTGAAGAATGAGGTATTTGATTCCCAAAGTTTTTTTCCCCTTTTTCCTTTTCATTCTGGTCAGTTGCAACAGTGACTATACCGTGGGTAAAAAAAGAGGTTATTTTAAGATCGATTTCCCCGAAAAAAAATATCAGAAATTTGACCAACCAGGGTATCCGTATTCCTTTGAGTACCCCGTTTATTCGTCAATTGTCAAGGACACAACTTTTTTCGAAACTACACCCGAAAATCCCTGGTGGATCAATATTGATTTTCCGCAATTCGCTGCAAGAGTCTATATGAGTTACAAAGACGTAGGTAAAAATAAATTTGATTCATTGGTCAATGATGCATTCAAACTTTCTTACAAGCAACACACTTACAAAGCCTCTGCCATTGAAGACTCCGCAATGGTGACACCGAATAATATTCACGGAATGTATTTTACACTGTCCGGTAATACGGCAACTGCCAACCAGTTCTTTCTTACCGACTCTACAAGACATTTTTTAAGAGGAGCATTATACTTTGCCGCTACACCCAACGAAGATTCAATTGGAATAGTAAACGATTTTTTGAAACAGGATATCCTTCATTTGATCAATACCCTGGAATGGAAGTGATCATCCACTCATGATGACTTGTTCATTCTTTCGGCGCAATAGTTACTGCTCAAAAGCTTAAATTTGCTCAAAGTACTATTGTGATTGTAATTGATAATGTTTTGGTGGCTGATGATATTGTTGAAAAGCAATTTGTCTGCGATCTTGCAAAGTGCAAAGGTGGCTGCTGTGAGGATGGAGATGCCGGCGCTCCATTGGATGATGAAGAACTGAATACGATCGTTGATGTTTACGAGGTAGTCAAACCCTACTTATCCCGTGCCTCTGTATCTGAAATAGAGAAAAAAGGGAAATATGTCTTTCATGAAGAATTTGGTTGGGTCACGCCGACACTAGGTAACGACTCTGAAATATGTGTATATGGAATTCGTGAAAAGGATGGAATGATCAAATGTGCATTCGAACAAGCTTACTACGAAGGAAAAATAAAATGGAAGAAGCCCGTGAGTTGTCACCTGTTCCCTATTATCGCCGAGAAGGGTAGAAACGGGAGCCATGACAAATTGAATTATGAACCACGACAAAAACTCTGCAACCCGGCTTGCTCGTTGGGAAAAAAATTACAGATGCCAACATATCAATTTTTGAAGGATGCAGTGGTGCGAAAATATGGGGAGGAGTTTTATCAAGCTCTCGACACAATTGCAAAGAAACGGTCGGGGAGAAAAAATAAAAATTAACGCGTGAAAGAAACAGCCGCTGATTTTGTTGAAAAAAGTATCGAGAAGAGTGCGGACCGGGATCACCGCCAAAAGATCAATTTCAACATAGGCCGCTATAATGCAGTGGTGCCTGGTGGAAAGCAACAGTTTGAGAACCTAAACCTGGCCAGGGAAAAAGCAAAAAATATAAAGTGGAAGGCGATCGAAAGTTTAGACAAGCAATTGGAGAGGTTTGAAGCTGCAATTTCGAAGCGAGGGACGAAGGTGATCTGGGCCGAAACTGCTGAAGATGCAAAGGCAGAGGTGCTCAGGATCTGCAGGGAAAAAAATTGCCGCAGCATTGTCAAAAGCAAGAGCATGGTAACCGAAGAAATTCATTTAAATGAATTTCTTGAAAAGAATAATATTGAAAGTGTCGAAACTGACCTGGGAGAATACATTCAGCAACTTGATGGAGAACCGCCTTATCATATTGTGACGCCGGCCATGCATAAAAGCAAGGAAGATGTGGCAAAATTGTTTTCAGAGAAATTGGGAACTGACCCCTCACTGACTCCCGAGCAACTGACACTTGTAGCCAGGCAAACTCTTCGTGAGAAATATACAAAGGCTGACATAGGAATTACCGGCGCCAATTTTATCATTGCAGATATGGGAGCCATAGCTGTTACAGAAAATGAAGGTAATGCAAGACTGAGTTGTGCATGGCCCCGTACACACATTGTAATCACCGGAATTGAGAAAATAATTCCCTCACTTACAGATCTTGCTCTGTTCTGGCCGTTACTTGCAACTTATGGAACCGGACAGCGGATAACGGTATATAACACGATCGTAACGGGGCCGAAGCAGACCGGTGAAGTTGACGGACCTGAAGACATGTATGTAATATTACTTGACAATGGAAGAACCAATCTGCTTGCTAATGAAAAAACGAGAGAGAGCTTATATTGTATACGCTGTGGAGCTTGTCTCAATGCGTGCCCGGTATATAAAAATGTTGGTGGGCATACTTACTCTACTGCATACAGCGGACCCATTGGTTCTGTCATCACCCCACATTTGAAAAATATGAACGAATGGAAGCATCTGAGTTATGCCTCTTCGCTTTGCGGGAATTGTACAGAAGTATGCGCCGTAAAAATAAATCTGCATGAGCTGCTCCTGGAAAATCGTCATGAGGCAGTAGAGGAGGGGAATAGCAGCTTCGCTGAGCGTACTGCCTGGAAAATGTGGAAGCAAGCAATGCTTCATCGTAAGTTTATGAACATGGGAAGCAGTAAGATGAAAAACTGGGTCGTCAATAAATTTTTAAAGGACTGGAAAAAGCACAGGGGCGATATAGAATTTCCAAAAAAATCTTTCAATGAGATGTGGAGAGCAAAATACGGTAACAGGTAATATCTTCACTTCGTGATCGTCTTTTCACATACCATTACTCCCCGGCTGCAATATATTTTGGACTTTATTGGTAAGCAGGTCATTGGCAAGTCCTTTGAAATTGTAAATGATACGGCAACCTTTGAACAATACCCCGGGCCGAAGATCAATTACGGTAACGTAAGAATTACGGAATCAGAATTCAGAATTCAGAATACACAGCTGCTCTTTGAAAAAGGATGTAATGAGCAAACGATCGAATGTTTTGAAATTGATAATTACAAATCATTTTTTAAAACAGAAGGAGATTTCCCTTTTGATATTTTTGCGGCCAGTTTTTATTTAATAAGTCGCTACGAAGAATATTTGCCACATGAAAAAGATGCTTATGGTCGCTATGCCCATGAAAACTCCCTCGCGTTCAGGGAAGGCTTCCTGCACTTGCCCTTGATCAACATCTGGATCGACGAATTGAAGAAATATCTCAAAGTAAAATTTCCATCACT
>DASYSW010000282.1:0-4807 GCA_036002905.1 Chitinophagaceae bacterium | reverse complement strand
GGCCACTTTATTTACCATCACTTCAAACCCATCTTCACCAAAACGTTTATGTTCATTTTTCTCAAATTCCTCACCCAATGAGTCGTATTCATTCTGTGAAACCAATTTTCGAAACTCCGGAAATAATACTGTGTCTTCTCTGGCCTCATGAGGCCTGTACATAGCATTAAAATTAGTAAGCAACTCTATTTGTTTTTGACTCTCCCCATCAGTTAAGGACTTTGTTTTACTTAATCCCAATAATTGATCTGTAATTCTTCGACCGGCCTCATGCTGTTGCTTTAATATTTGAACAAGGTCAGTCAATTGATTGGCTTTTTGAAATCTTGGGAACAAATAATTCTCTTCCTGCTTTTCATGGTAATCTTCTACAAAGGTTCTTATGATGGTTGCACTATTCAAAAGTATCGCCGGATCAAATGATCGCTTACCTGCTAAATTAAATTTGCAGCGATCGTAGATCAACAATATACGATTTAAAAGGCCGTGCTCCTGCATCAGGTCCTCGGGCGGTGACACTTGTTTTTTCCTTTCCTTTCCCTCGCTGCACCCAAACACGGTGACGCTTGTAAATCCCGCTGCAAGGGCAAGCTGAATTCCTTTTTGGATAAACTCCTTGCGGTTCTTTTTGTGGGCTGTTCTTTCACTTTTGTACATGCGTTTACTTTTAAAAACAGAAAGTACCAGAAATAGTGCCTGAACCGATATGGCTAGTCCTGATATTTTTTATAAGACGCGCGGTAACCCACGAGCCAGGCAAAGGGTGCAAGTACTATGAAAATAACTTTCTGCAACATAAAGGGCGGCTTTGCAAGTCTGAAAACCCGTGAATATTTGTTTGCCAGCAGCGACCTCTGTAATAGGGAGTGCATTCTCTTACTGCGTTTTTTATCTGAAGCCAGGCCTGAGGCAGTTTCAAAAAAGTATTCTGTATTCAAGGCTGGCTGGACCTTCCAATTAATGGTCGCTGTACTTCCGGAATTATTCCACATTGAATGAACAGTGCCTGCCGGAACGTGGAGAGTGTCTTTCTCATTCAACAGTAAAATCTTGCCCTGAAGTCTTACCGTCATTTGTCCCTTGATGATTATAAAGTCTTCTGCCTGGTACGGGTGATAATGAGGTGGCGGCTCCTTCGAATAGGGCCTGTAGGAAGCCTCCATTTCGAGCAATTTCCCCTCAGTGTCCTTTGCGGTTTGCAAAAATTTAATGTTTTGGCCAACTATAGGATTAGCTATCATTTTATTCTTATATGCCATATAAGTTCTTTAATACAAAATTTGGTCACCTCATCAAAATTATCTTCGATAGTGATCAACTGCTAAAATTGAAGAACAAACTGTAATAATTATAATATGTTCCCGAAAATAACTTGTACATATTAAATTCAACTACCGAAATTAAAGACTCATCAAAATATAAAATACCGCTTAAAGCGACCGGATAAAATTCAATCTTAATACAATACTGGTTCACCGATTTTTACCATTTCATTATCATTATAAGTCCTAATTTTAAACAAATCAAAAGCACCATTTTGCCAATGAAAAAGCCAGCCATTCTCCTCCTCAGCCTTCTTGCTGTATGCACCATCACATGGTCCCAAAATCTAACCAGCAAAAAGACGACGATCAATACTTCTTCAGTCGAAAGTATCAATACAAATGCCACTGATCTGCCATTTTTTTCTTCATCGGCTGACGCCGAAAAAATCGTCGCCGGTATCATGGATGCGATGGGACTCGAGTCTAACTTTAAAATTAAAGTCGCTAACGTTCCCAATGTTGAGGCGGCCATAAAACATCATGAGCGATATATTCTTTACAATCCCGAATTTGTAAATAAGGTCAACGAAGTAACAAAGGATAAGTGGGCAAGCATTTTTATTTTAGCCCATGAAGTAGGTCATCACCTCGACGGTCACACTGAAGCCGGACTCAGAAGCAGGCCCGCCATCGAACTGGAAGCTGACCAGTTTGCAGGCTTTATACTTTGCAAAATGGGCGCGACTCTGGAGCAGGCACAGCTGGCCATGTATTACATCTCCAACATGGCGTCTTCAAAAACCCACCCTGGCAGACTTGATCGACTTGCTGCTATTGAGACTGGTTGGAATAGAGCACAGATGCAAAAAGAATCGGGGTTGAGCGGCATCCAATTGCATACTGATACCCCTCTAACAAATTGAGTTACAGGTAAAATAATACTCCATTTATAAATAGTTTCAATCAAAAAACAATTTGCATCGTTTCTTGAAAAACGTGGAATAATTGTGTATGTTTGCGCATTCTCCTTTCCCTTTGTAAAAATCACAAAGATTAATTGTCTTCTTCCGTATTCCCGTGGAATGTCCTTGACACTATTTTTTAAACAAAAACTTTGTGAATGAAAAAAATTTACACAGCATTCCAAAATGAGAATGTACAGGCTGCAGTAATTATCACAACTGTATTCCTGCTTACGGCGTTAGTTTCTCTGTTTATCATTTTCAATTAAGTGTATAGATAACCCGTATCAATCAACAATTAAAGATGTTTGAAACCGCCCCGATCCATCGGGACGGTTTTTTCATTTATCAACTATCTAAGGTGTGAGAAGCAGTGAGGAAATAAAAAACCTAATCATCGGTATCGCGAGCAAAGACGACCGGGTCAGGGCCGTTTTGCTAAGTGGTTCACGGGCCAATCACAAAATATCTCCCGACAAGTACCAGGACTTTGATATTGTCTACATTGTAGATGATCTTGAAAGCTTCATTTCCGACAAAAGTTGGACGAACATATTTGGCGATAAATTGATCTGGCAGCTACCGGATGATATGGCTGTTGGCAAAAAAGATTCGGAAAAATCAAGTCGATTCGCATTGCTTATGCTATTCACCGATGGAAACCGGATCGATCTGACATTGCTGCCTACAACTGAGATCAAGGACAATTATAAACCTGGGAGCCTGACAATTGTTTGGCTCGACAAAGACAATATGTTTTCAAATATCGGTTTGCCCAACGACTCCGATTACCTGGTTAAAGAACCAACCAAAAAACAATTCCTTGACACCTGCAACGAATTTTGGTGGGTATGCACTTATGTGGCAAAAGGTCTCGCCCGAGATGAAATAATTTACTCAAAAGAAATGCTCGAGACAGTCGTTAGGCCAATGTTTATGAATGTCATCGCGTGGTATATCGGGATCGAAACAAATTTTTCAGTGTCAACCGGCAAAGGAAGGTTTATAAAAAGTCTTTTGCCTTCCGACTTGTATAATGACATATTAGAAACCTATTCCGATCGCACATTAGAGAATAATTGGAAAGCCCTGTTCTCAATGATGGATATATTTGGAAAACTGGCACGAGCGATATCGGGAAAATTGAATTTTGGTTACATCACTTCAGAGGAAGAAAACGTAACAGCTTATTTGAATCAGCTATATGAAGAGCAGGTGAGCGATAAAATATAACATGGTTAAGAATGCCAGTATTTTTCACCCGTTCATTTTCTTTTCTGTAATTTTCAGGAAAACATCCCTTATGCCACTATTAATAGGAGTTGGAATTATCTTCCTGATCGTTATTTGGATGACCAGCTTGTACAATAATCTTGTGAGGCTCCGAAATCGCCGGCAAAATGCGTTTGCAGATATTGATGTGCAGCTCCGCCAGCGTCATGATCTTGTTCCCCAGCTGGTAGAAACAGTTAAAGGCTATTCTTCACACGAAAAAGAAGTTTTGTATCGCGTAACAGAGGCCCGCGCAGCAGCGATGAATGCCACATCCATTAACGACAAAATCCAAACCGAGCAACAGCTCACTACGGCTTTGCAGGGATTAAAAGTTTCTTTGGAAGCTTATCCTGAGCTGAAAGCAAACCAAAATTTTTTACAGTTGCAGGAAGAGTTGAGCGATATTGAAAACAAGCTTGCCGCTTCCCGTCGTTTCTTTAACGGCGCTACTACTGAATACAACAATGCTGTTGAATCTTTTCCCGGTAACGTTGTCGCCAGGAATTTTGGATTCCAGAAAGAAATGCTCTTTGATCTTGGTACGGAAGGTCGCAGGCAAATGGAAGAGCCGCCTGTTGTAAAATTCTAGACTACGACTGATTTATGCAATACATAGGTCTTCAGCACCAGATCAGCCGTAACAACCGGAACTCCTTTCTCCTGCTGATCACCTTTCCCCTACTGCTTCTCGGGATGTTGTATATATTTCTCTTTTTTGCCGACAAACAAGATGTTGAATCAGCAAATGACCATTTCTTAATCGGAACTCCTTTTGTTATCATTGCCGTTTGTACCTGGTTTCTGATCGCATGGGCTGGCCATGCAACGATTATCCGGATGGCTACCGGGGCAAAACCATTACAGAGGATGGAGAATAAACGCGTTTATAATCTCGTCGAAAACCTGTGCATTCAGCAAGGGATGGAAATGCCGTCCGTTCATGTTATCGATGATGACTCATTGAATGCATTTGCCAGTGGCATCAATGAAAAAACATATGCGGTAACTTTATCAAAGGGGATCATCGATAAGCTTAATGATGAGGAACTGGAAGGAGTAATTGCCCATGAACTAACTCATATACGTAATCATGACACACGACTGCTGATCATCTCTATCATCTTCGTGGGCATCTTTGCATTCCTTGCTCAAATGGCTTTGCGCAGTTTGCAATTTGGCGGCCGTGGAAAGAAAGGAAGCGGGTATATAATACTGATCGCCGTAGCTGTGACGGCTGTGTGCTATTTCATTTCCCTTTTTCTAAGGTTTGGCATTTCACGTTCCAGGGAATATTTGGCTGATGCA
>DASYSW010000281.1:0-4415 GCA_036002905.1 Chitinophagaceae bacterium | reverse complement strand
GAAAGGCGAAGGAAGACCAACGTCTTTTTACATTCCATATACGACTATACAATGGGTGTTCTTTGGCTATGTGCAGGCGGATTTTTTCTGTTGTACAAGAAATTTGGAATTGAGCTGAATTTTGACCCGGTGCTCACAACTATTTTCGGGGTAGCTGCAGTATTATACGGAGCGTTCAGAGTCTATAGGGGGTACAGAAAAAATTATTGAACAGATTTATGATTCGAGGGATCCATAAAATGAAGAATGTCCTTTTTGTTGTCGTATTTTTTTTACTAAATGGATGTGCGCCGACTACCGTAGAGAACCAAAAAGACACGATTGATTCAGGCACCATTTATATAAGCGTTGATGAGTCCTTCAAGCCTGTAATTGATTCGGAGATCCAGGTTTTCGAGGCCCTGCATCCGGGGGCGAAAATCATCCCTACTTATAAACCTGAAGCGGAGTGCATAAAGGATTTTGGAGTAGACAGTGTAAGGATGGTGATCATTACCAGGAGATATACGCAGCAGGAAGAGGATTTCATGACCGATTCTTTTAAGCTGGCTCCAAAAAGTTTAGAACTTGCAAAAGATGCTGTGGCTGTTATTGTAAACCCTTCATCGCCGGATACCTTACTTGATATGGGCCAGATATATCAAATACTTACCGGGAAATTTAGTAAAAATTTAATTCCCATATTTGACGGAACGCGTGCAACCAGTACGGTTCGTTTTATCATCGATTCTGTGTTGCATGGAGATTCGCTTACACCAAAGGCTATGGCAGCAAAAAGCAGCGAAGGAGTTATAGATTATGTCTCAAAAACCCCTGATGCGGTCGGCTTCATCGGTGTAAGCTGGATAGGAAATCACGACGATACAACGCAATTAAGTTTTTTGAAAAGAGTGAGAATGGCCTGGCTGGAAAGCACGGATAAACCCGGAAGTTTTGTATTACCCTGGCAAGCAAACATTTATTATCGTCGTTATCCCCTGATCCGGGATTTGGTTTACATTTTGAAAGAAAAGAATACGGGGCTTGGCAAAGGGTTTGCAAATTTCTTAAGTGGGGAGCAGGGGCAGTTGATCTTCAAACGAGCTTACCTATGGCCGGCCCAAATGAATTTTAATATCAGGCTTACAAAATTGAATGAATAAAATATATTTACAATTTAAACGGTTCAGCGTATGAAAATGTCGAAAATCACGATTACAGTTTTAGTTGCAGGTTTGTTGGGGGTGGCCGAGGTAAGGGCGCAAAGCTTACAGGAAGGCATTAATCACTTGTATGCCGAAAGAACTAAAAGTGCGAAGGAAACATTTGACAAACTGCTAGCGACAAATCCTAATAATCTCGATGCGGTGTATTGGCTGGGGCAGACCTACATTGCCATGGAAGACGTAAAATCAGCGAGAGACCTTTATTCAAAGACTTTACAAGCAAACGGCAACGCCCCATTGATATTGGTTGGAATGGGGCACGTGAATTTGATCGATGGAAAAAAGGACGAAGCCAGACAAATGTTTGAAACAGCCATCAATTTGAGTACCGGTAAAAAAGGCGTCGATGTGGGTATTTTGAATGCTATCGGGCGTGCCAATGTTGATGCAAAGGAAGGCGATGTGGCCTATGCAATCGACAAATTAAAAATAGCTGCTCAAAAAGATCCAAAAAATGCCGATGCTTTCCTGAATCTTGGGGATGCTTACCGAAAGGCACACGAAGGAGGGCAGGCCGTCACAAATTATGATATGGCCGTTTCCGCTAACCCAGCGATGGCAAGGGCAATTTATAGAAAAGCGATGGTCTATTACACACAGAAAAACTGGGAACTGTTCACTGATCTTTTAAATAAGGCAATCGCGGCTGACCCAAAGTTTGCCCCCGCTTACTACGAAATGTACTACTATTATCTGGGCAAACTTGATTTCAACACGGCGCAGGATTATGCCAATAAATTCATTGCAAACACAGAGCAGGATCCTCAAAATGACTATTTGGTAGCCCAGACCTGCTTTGCGAAGAAAGATTATGACTGTACAATTAATACAAGCAAAGGAATCATATCAAAGGCTGGCGAGCAGACAAAGCCGAGAACTTACAAGTTATTAGCTTATGCATATGTTGGCAAAGGTGACACGGCCAGTGCAAAACAAAATATTGACCAATATTTTGCTAAAGCAAAAGACGAGGAGATAATTCCCCCGGATTATATTTTAAGAGGCCAAATTTATGGAAGCTCTGATCCTAATATTGTGTATGAAAGTTATGCAAAAGCCGCCTCTATGGATTCTGTCTATGACTCAAAGATGAAAATGATCCAGGAAGGCATCGATTGGGCTAAAGGGAAGAATAATAAGATCATGGAAGGTAAGCTGAGATTACTGCAGTCTGCTAATAGAAAAACACCTATTCCTACCGACGCCTTTTTTGCTGGTTTGGCCTTTTACCTTGGTGCAGATTACAAAACAGCGGATAGTCTGTTCAAACTTTATATTGCATCTTCGCCCGACAGTTTGTATGGGCACTATTATGATGCAAGAGCTAATCTTGCAATGGATACGACATTGTCGGTCGAGCCCTACCTTACGAATATGGTGAACGGATTTAGAAAGACGCTGGATATAGCGGTGAACAATAAGGACAAGTTCAAAAACCAGGCTGTAGCGTCCAGTCAATTTCTCGCAGCTATCTACAACAATACCAAAAAAAATAGAGATTCTGCCATCTACTTTTTGCAAAAGGGATTGGAATTCGATCCTACCAATACCACCCTCGCCGATTTTTTGAAAGAACTGCAAAAGCCGGCAGGCAAACCCGCAAAGGGTACGCCCGGAAAGCCAACAGGTTCAACGAAACCTAATGCTGCGGTAAAATCACTGGCAACGAAAAATAAAAGCGTAGCCATCGCAAAGTCGTAATCGTGATTTTTCAGTCATACAAAAGGTCCTCTGCTGAAAAGCAGAGGATTCTTTTTTGCACGAATTACACGAATGAGCACGAATTACCAATTTGAGAATGGAGGAGTCATTGAAAGAGTTTTTATCGGACGAATACGATTCGCGGAAATTCGCGTGTCTACAAAATTCGTGTAATTCGTGTCGCTATCTTATTTTTGCGGACTGTGAATTCATTCATGGATTATCTATTACAGGTCAATACGAATACTGCCAGCTCCTACCTGCCGGTTGTTATCCAAATAATTTTTGCTGCAGGCCTTGTTGCCTTCCTTATGTTTATTACTCACTTGCTGGGACCAAAGAGAAAGACCACTGATAAACTAGAAAATTTTGCCAGTGGCATTGAATCGCATGGAGATGCAAGACAACCAATGGCCATCAAATACTTTTTAGTTGCCATATTATTTGTGTTGTTTGACGTTGAAGTGATCTTTTTTTATCCTTATGCTGTGAATTTTAAGAACCTGGGCTGGAGCGGTTTTTGGGCTGTTATGATATTTGTTGCTTTCTTCCTGTGCGGATTTATTTATATTATAAAAAAGGGAGCATTGAAGTGGGAAGATTAAACCCTGTGTCCTAAAGCGGAACTGAGGTTGAACATCTTCTCTTTGTTTTTGTTCTTTATTAGGCAGATTGATAAGTTGCGTTCTACTAATACATTTTAAAATTATTGTTGCGCATACGTGTCGCTGACGGTTTAGTTCTTTAAACATCAAATTTTAATTTTCACTCAATAAATAGAGTGTATACAAACTCCCCTTTGGAGGCTGGGGGTATTTTATGGATCGTCCGGTATCATATAACATACGCGAAAAAGCCTTAGAAAAGGATATCAGCATGGCAGAAATGCCTGAAGGCTCAATGGGCGAAGGCTTTTTTGCTACGGCGTTGGATAAAGTGATTGGACTTGCAAGAAAGAACTCTATCTGGCCGTTACCTTTCGCTACTTCCTGTTGCGGTATTGAGTTTATGGCAACAATGGGATCACACTATGACCTTGCGAGATTTGGAAGTGAAAGAGTTGGCTTTTCACCGAGACAGTGTGACCTGCTGATGGTAATGGGAACGATCGCAAAGAAAATGGGACCGGTTGTAAAGCAGGTTTACCTGCAGATGGCAGAGCCCCGTTGGGTCATGGCAGTAGGAGCGTGTGCAAGCAGTGGCGGAATTTTCGATACATATAGCGTGCTGCAGGGAATCGACCAGGTAGTGCCTGTAGACGTATATGTGCCTGGTTGTCCTCCGCGACCAGAAGCAATTATTGACGGGATCATAAGAGTGCAGGATCTGGTGGGAAAAGAAAGTTTGAGACGAAGAAACAGCCCGCAGTACAAAGGCCTGCTGGAGAGTTATGGAATACAGTAACAAAATAACAAGAAACAAAATCCAAATTTCAAGCTTTGAATCCTGGAATTTCTAATTTGTGTTTTTTAATATGCCCTTGACTAACGAACATATAAAACAAAAACT
>DASYSW010000280.1:0-4466 GCA_036002905.1 Chitinophagaceae bacterium | reverse complement strand
GACTCCGACAGAGTATCGGGATAAACAAAGACAGGCTCCGTCAATAACTTAAACGGATCTAAACAGGCACCCATGACTTTACTTAGCATTTCAACGCCCGCTATACTATTCATTTCAGCCGCCGGAGTTGTCCAAGGTCTAGTGCTGGCCACCCGACTTTACTTTCATCCAAAAAGTGACCGATCCGTCACTTTATTTCTGTCGCTACATATTTTCACTATAAGTATTTTAATGGTAGCTCCGTTGACTCATTATTTTTTGGACTGGCAGAGCATTATTTTCCACCTTGCTTTCCAATTCCTCATTGGACCTTTTCTTTATCTCTACGTTCGAAGTTTTAAAGAAACGATAACCTGGCGAAAGGCTGCACCACATTTCTTATTGTTTGTTATCATTTTTATATCTGCCCTGCAGAGCTATTCACAATGGACAAAGAAGTATCCGCTAACCGGTGAAGTTCCCAGGGAGGTGCTTTTGGATCCATACACTTACATCCGTGTAGCTATTCGTAATGTTCAAACGATCATCTACTTTTTCCTCGCCCGGAAAGAATTGATAAGTTATCAAAGATCGATCCATCACATGTACTCTGAAACCACCCTTATAAACCTGAACTGGGTAAAATGGTTGTTGAATGGGTTCTTGTTGATCATAATTATGTTGTTCATTGTTGCAGGCTTGATCTTTATATACCCCGAAAAATTCAATTTAATGATCCTGATCGTTACCGCTGTTCTCACACCCTATATTTATATAGTAACCTTTAAAGGAATCAGCCAGGCCACCTTGTGGCAAGCTGGCACAGGCAAAAACAGGCAAGCAATTGAAAAGGAAATTAGCGAAGCGCAAGCTATCGGAGCATCAAAAGCACCAGGAACCCTCACAATAAAGGGGCTGACGGGGGATAAAGTACCAGGCATTTTATCCAATATCCTTCTCCTTATGGAGAAAGATAAATTGTACCTGGAACCCGAATTAACACTCCAGGCCTTGTCCGATAAGCTGGGAATCCAATCCTACCAGGCTTCGCAGGCCATCAATGACGGGCTGAAGAAAAATTTTTATGATCTTGTAAACGGCCATCGTGTTGAAGAAGCCAAGCGTTTATTGCTTGATCCCAAGAATAGTAATTACACAATTTTATCAGTGGGTTTTGAGGCCGGGTTTAATTCCAAGACAACTTTTCACTCGGTCTTTAAAAAGATCACTGGTCAGACTCCAACCGAATTCCGTGATCAGCACACCGCGTCAATAAAGGCCTAGCGAGAACCTGAATACCTCCTTTATCCGGATTTATAACCCGGGACTTCTTTTCATGTACAAGTCGGTTCGAACTGTTTACTCTGAACGAAATGGCAATCCAGCCGGTTGATATTTGCCCTTAAATAATAAACAATGAAAAATTTAAAACTAAGTCAAAAATTAAGTTTAGTACCGGCAGCACTATTTTGTATTGTCGCACCGGTCATGGGATATCTCAAGATCGGCCTTCCTCCAGTTATTATAGTAGGCGGCGCCGCCCTTGTTGGGTTTTTCTTCTGGTATTTTACATATCTAAAAAAACCGACCGATCCAAAGATCATACTTCCGCTATTCATTCTAACAGTTGCCGCCCTTCAAATTCATATTGTTGAAGAATATCAGACCGGGTTTGGACCAGCGATGAGCCGATTATTCAATATACCCTGGACAGAAAAAGGTTTCGTGATGGTCTTTGCGCTTGTAGGGCCGACCATTTACACGCTGACCACACTTGGGCTATATTACAAGGTTCCAATCGCCGGCTTTTTTGCGTGGTTTATTTTTATCGGGCCAGGCGTTGCCGAGTTCACGCATTTCATTTTCCCACTCCTCCAGCCCGAAATTGAACCTTCAAAACTTGCCAGCGTCTCTCAACATATTCACGGAACGGAAGTAGCTAATATGCCGAACTACTATTACAAAGCAACCGGGCACTACTACTTTGCCGGCATGTGGACGGCCGTCCTCCCGATGATCCCCGGCATTTATGCAATCTATCGTTTGGTAAAAGAAAGCAGGCTTCAACCAAAACACTAGCTTTTCATTTCAGTTAAGAGGTTGCAGTCTTCCCACTACACTCCCCTTCATGGGGAGTTTTTTATTTTTAGTATGCCCGTTTTCTCACAGATTTCAAAGATTAGCACTGAATCCGTTCGATCTACACTTTATTCACTTGGTTTTCTACGCGGACATCTGTGCAAATCTGCGGACATCTGTGCAAATCTGCGGAATCCGTGGACCAATTTGTTCGTTCATCGATAAGGGCCTCGTCTTGGTTCCAATTTTCCTTTTTTAGATCTCGCCTCATTTTCACTGCATTAGATTTTTCGAACGTTCGGATTTGAAAAATCGAACTTGTATTTGACCCTTCAAACGGTTCGGAATCCTCAATCCGAACCATTTCGCTTTTTCTGTGAGCCATTTTTGTCCTGTCAAAAATTTTGAAATGATAACGACGAAAAATATACACAACAAAATATTCAAAACTTACTTCAAGGATAGTCTCACCAGAATTTTTCTCCAGGCCGGTATTCAAATGCTAATGAGCTTCAATATTGGCGAATACCGGCTTCACACCTCTGTCCTTGATCAACATTCTTCGCCAGTAAAAAATCAATTAAAAATAAATGTTATGAAAAAAAACCAGAACCGGTTAACAAAGCTTCTTATCGCCATTACATTTTGTATAGTAACAGGCCAGGTATTTGGCCAGGCAACACCTCTCAGCATGAACGAGGCTATCAAAATAGCAATAGCCAATAATAATTCTCTAAAAGCTGATAGCATGAACCTGGCTGTGACCGACTATCAGAATAAAGTACAAAAAGCGGATCTACTACCTCAGGTAAATTATTCGGGCAAGGCAGAATATAACCCCGCTATTGCATCTCAGATGCTTCCCGGCAATCTTGTTGGCCAGCCAGGAAAAGATTATGTAGCTGTTCCATTTGGGAGTCGTTATGCTATGGGAGGCGGAATCGATGTTTCACAGACATTGCTAAAAAAGAGCACAAGGATCAAGGTTAATGCGGCCGATCTCAATAATAGCATTGCGCAAACAAAACACAAGCTTACTACAGAGGATCTTGTGTACCAGGTAGCGACGAGTTTTTATGGGTTACAGGCAAATGCAGAGCTGATCAAAACAACGACAAGAGATTATTTGAATTTGAAAGATATCCTTTCTATCGCTAAAGCGCAGTTTGAAAACGGTACCTTAAAGAGAATCGATTACGAGTCTCTGCAAATTAACACTGCCAACAAACTGTCTTATTTGAACCAGTTACAAACTGACTATAATGACCAGTTGGCCCGGTTCAATTTTCTTCTTGGTATTCCGGCCGACACAAAAACGGTTATTGATGACAGCATCACACCCATCAAGGGAAACGTAGATGCAGGTAATCTTTTATTTCAAAGAGAGGACATTCATCTAGCCAGCCAGTTGATTGAATCAAAAGAAGTAGAAATAAAAAGCATCAAGGCCGAAGCACTACCGGCAGTCAGTAGTTATTTCAGGTTCAATTATCAATCACAGTTTAACGAAACAGGTAACGCCTTTAATAGCAACTATTGGTATAAAAGTTCATCAGTTGGAGTAACGGCAAGCATTCCCCTGTTTGACGGTTACCGTAGAAAGAGTCGCGTGAGTGTTGCTCAATCACAACTTCTCCAGCTGAAATTCCAGGACGAACAAACAAAGCAACAGGCCAACACAGAATGGTTAACAGCGGCGGAAATGCTCCGGAAAGACCAACAACAATACGAGATCACTTCTCAGAATCTCATGTTGGCCGAAAGGGTCTTCAATTCACGTAAGGCTTTGTATACCGAAGGAGTATCAACCCTCGTTGAATTACTGGATGCTGAGAGCGAACTCAGTGAGTCGCGTAATCTTCATATCCAATCTATGATCAATGTGCAAACGAGCGTTGTTAATGTTTACAAGGCCAAGGGAACATTAATGACCGAGTATATGCAGGCAATTCAAAATAACTAATACAACAAACATCCATCTTTTAAACAAATAAAAATCAAAATCAATTAACAAATGAAAAAGAGACTTGTAACAATTGGAATATCGCTGATCCTGGTTATTGCCATCGGAGTCGTGTTGGCAAATAATAAGGCAAGAATTGACAAAGCAGCACATCCGGTGAAAGAAAACCCCGTTATCCCGGTAAAGGTGTTTGAAGTGAAAGAAGATTCCTTCAATACTTCCTTTACGCTAAACGGAACAACCGCTCCGGCACGCGAAGTAAAGATCGCTTCGGAAGTACAGGGAAAGTTAGTAGGCCTTTATATCGACAACGGAGATATTGTAAGAGCCGGACAACCTGTCGGTATGTTGGATGCCTCAGTATATCGCGTACAATTAAACAGCATCGACGCCTCCATTGCAAAGGCGAAACTCGATTTAATGCGCTACAATAATTTGATCGAAC
>DASYSW010000279.1:0-5132 GCA_036002905.1 Chitinophagaceae bacterium | reverse complement strand
TCACTTGCATAAGCAGGTAAACAAGCAGCTTGTACCCGACTTGTTACGGCAAAGTCTATCAATCTTCGCAAAGCGCCTTCATCAATTTCTTCGTTTTCCGTAAACGGCGTTGGAATAATAGGTACTACTCCAAATAATCCTTTTTCATTTTTTATCTTCATGTTATTGTGTAACGGCTTTTATCTTAACCGCGTGATTCATTTTGTAATCTACTATTGTTATAATGAGTGTAGAAACAAAAACAAGGATACCCCCTATGACAGCGGATGTGTTCAATTTCTCTCCAAGCCATATTGCAGCAACCGGCAACCCGATAAAGGTGATCAGGTAATTTGACAGCCCTACTTGTATTGCATCCAGGACTTTTAACGCTTTAAAAAATAAAACCATCGAAAGAAAGTTGTGAAATAATGTAAGCAGGCTCAGTCCGATCCATGTCTGTTGAGTGAATGAAGTTATTCGCGCAAAAACATCAGGCTCATAGTATAGCACAAGAGGTGTGAGTAAGATAACCATGATCACGTAGGTGAAAAACACCAGTTCCATTTCTGTATACCTCTTTGCAATCTTTTTGATACCGACATTGTAATATGAATTACCCACTATGGCGAAAAAGATCATGAGATTTCCAACAACATACTTTGAACTGAAATCCATTTGCTTTATATCACCCGCAGAGCAAAGCACAACACCAGTTACAGCAATCATAAAACTGATCCAACGTATTTTATTCATCTTTTCCTTTAATATCAGGAAAGCAAAAAACGCTGTAATAACCGGTAATGAAAGCGTGAGAATGGCTGCATTACTTGCCAACGAATATTGAGTTCCCCACGTCATAAACACCTGCGCGACGAAAGCTCCAAACAAAGCAAGCGGTATAAATACAAGAATGTCTTTAAAAACTTTCTTCCCTTTTTTAAAATCTTTCCAGACAAATGGTAATAAAAAAATGGTTGACAAAAGCATAGGACCCCAGACCGTAAAGTAAGGGCCGACCTGGCCCTGTGTGAGCTTAATACAAGTAAACTGCAGGGCCCACATCAGGTTGCATACGATCAGTAATGTCCATGATACAAATGTTTTTCTCATTTCTCTTAAGAACGCTTATAAATCGGCAACATTTTTTTGAAATTTTTCTGCGAGTTTTCTAATCTCGTATGTAAACTTGACAAACTGCTTTTCCCATTGCTCCGCAGATTCTTTTGTGTACGGATAAAAGCCATGAGCATTGCTCACGCCTTTTGCACCTGATGATACAAGCTCCTCGATAAAATGCGGCGCTTCGGTTGAATTATCCAGTTCGGGAAACAAATCTTTCATCACCGATAAATAAGCCGGTATGCCTGTCAGGTCCATAAATCGAAAAAGTCCCGCAAATGTTATCCAATAACCCATATCATTTCTGCATGCACGGTCGATATCCCCGATCGTTGCATAATCATTCTCGACGAGATAAATTGCTTCTCTCATCATTGCGTACATGAGACGGTTGGTGATAAACCCCCTGATGTCTCTTCTTACCAATGAAGGCTCTTTGCCCCATTCCTCTGCAAGCATTACTATTTTCTCTGCATATTTAATATCAGTTTTTTCTCCGCATATCACTTCAAGAAAACGCAGGATATGTGCGGGTTCTCCCCAATGAATTCCAAGCAAACGTTCAGGATGTTTTAAATCGCTTTGTAAAAGTGTAACGGGTATTGCTGAAGTATTGGTGCCAATAATAGCAGTCGGAGACAGTATATTTTCCAAATGCTGAAATAATCGCTTTTTCTCTTCAATGTTTTCAACGATCGATTCAATCACTAGTTCATGATGTGCAAACGAAGAATAGTCATCTGTGACTGTAAGCCTTTTAAGAATCGTGTCTGGAGCTTCTTTTAACAATCCTTCTTCCTGCAACTGCACTAGAAAGTTTAATATCCTTTTTCTTGCTCCGCCTGCTTTTTCAATATTTCTTGTGCAAGCAGTAACCTCGTGTCCTGCTGCTAAAATGCAGGTGACGATACTGCTCCCCATTAATCCAAGACCAACGACGCCTATCCGAATTTTTTCCCTCATAAACTTTTGTTTCTCTCCGCGTAAAAAATTTATCGCTTTACTTTTAACGACTCATCTTTCAGCTCACTTCTTTTGAATTTTTGCAATGGCATCTATTTCGATCTTTATGCCGCCAAACAAAACAGATTGAACAGTCGTTCTTGCGGGCCTGATACCGGGAAAAAAAGATGCATAAGCAGCGTTGTATTTTTCAAAGTCATTTATATCACTTAAATGAACCGTGCATTTCACTATGTCCTCAATGTTGCCACCTGCCGCCTCTATTATCTTTTTTATGTGCGATAACGTAAGCAATGTTTCTTCCTGGATAGTTCCACGTACCACTTCACCTGTTGATAAATTCAGGGGACCTTGCCCACTGATGAATAACCATCCATCCGTCAATATTCCTGCGGAATAAGCCCCGGTGCTGACTGATTTGTCGGGATGTTTGATTTCAATTTTACTCATAAAATGTTTGATATAAGATAGGTTAATAATTATTCGAATTGGTAGACTCTCCACACCAGTGTGGCTCAATACGGAGTTTTAGCGAATTAATGGCAGAATTCTCTTACCCTTAAAGGGACCGGAAATTGATGCAACAGCTGCATTTTTTGCAAATTCAGCCGTTGCTTACATTCAGTTTATGTGGAAAATTATCTTACAGAAACAGGAACTTTCAGGTTCTCCCACAAGAGCGAGAAGCCGGTCTGTCCCACTTCAAACTTCATACGCTCATTAAAACTAGCCGATTTTTCAGGTTTGACGGTTACTCGCAATACGTCTTTTGCAGGATCTTCTGATGTTTCTTCATTTGCTTTCACTCCCGACTGACCAGTTTGTGAATTAAATATAAATACCCATTCCTTCTCACCCGGTATTGTGTATATACTATATTTTCCGGCAGGCAAAGATTTACCTTCCACACTGATTTCTTTATCAGTATTAATTAAAGTAGCCTCGTTGGCGCCTGTTCTCCATACTTTATTATAAGGAACCAATCCGCCCCAGATTTTCCTCCCTTTAACCGCAGGGCTACTGTAATCAATAGTGATAGTGGCGCCATTCACTTTTCCTGAAGCGGTTGCAGGGGGACTGGGCCGTTTTGATTTATCGCTCTGGCACAAGATCATTGAAGAAATAGACAGTCCGACGAGTGTCAAACAGAGAACTTTTGTTATTGCAATTTTTTTCATTTCAGTCATTGTTTAGTATTAAGATGATTGACTCTTTGCGGGGTAAAAATAGCAATTCACTGCAAAATGGAAATAACAAGCCTGGAAAGGAATCATGTAAACGTTTAGGCCGTGTAATCAGCATTAGAAAACGGGGAAAAGAAGGACTTCCTTTTGCAGTTTTTGCTTCAAAGACATTTTTTTCAGTATTCAACTAGTCCGACTTCGACCAACCCAATGGATTTATATTCACTTGCAATTTTCTTGTGTAATTAGCGATGAGATACTATAACCGGGAAAACCGTTATTCTCGAAGTTCTGAAGGGACCGGGGGCAACTGATTTCGTTGCCATTTTATGTTATCTTCATTCCATCAAATTATCTGCATTGAAGACATTAGTGCATGCCCCGATTTGCGTACTATTGATATTCTTCACCTCGTGTTTCGGCTCTCGTAACACCACATCAAATTACTCTGCTGAGAACTGGAACAGTTACGCGGGTGATAATACCAAAAGCCGCTATTCAACATTGTCGCAGATTAACACGCAAAATGTTAGTCAATTAAAAATTGCCTGGACATACCGCTCGGGTGATTTTTCCGACAATCCGAAAACAACCAATGAATGTAATCCCGTGGTAATTGATGGCATTTTGTATGCTTCCACTCCAGAGTTAAAGATTGTTGCGGTGAATGCGGCTACAGGCAGGGAGCTTTGGCGTTTTGATCCACTGCCACCGGACGCTTTACAGGAAATACGTGAAAAAGAAAGAATCGATATAGCACCAGGAACGGGCGCCTGGGTAAACCGAGGCGTAGTGTACTGGCAAAGTGGAAAGGATAAACGAATCTACTGCAGCGCAGGTTTGTTTTTGTTTGCCATGAATGCAAATACCGGGGAACTGATTTCATCCTTTGGAACAAGAGGTAGAATTGATCTACGGCAGGGTTTGGGCCGCGACATAAAAGGACTTGAATATAATTTAACTACGCCTGGTGTTATTTATAAAAATAATCTTATCGTTGGTTCAACAGTGGGTGAAGGACCTGAGCCTGCTGCACCGGGTTATGTACGCGCTTTCGACATACATACAGGAAAATTAAACTGGGTGTTTCATACTATCCCACAGCCGGGTGAGTTTGGCAATAACACATGGGGAACTGAATCGTGGAAAAAAGCAGGAGGAGTGAACGCCTGGGCCGGAATGAGCCTTGATGAGATACGAGGAATTGTATTTATTGCTACAGGTTCTCCTGCCTGGGACTTTTACGGCGGTGACCGTCCCGGAGATAATTTATTTGCCAACTGCGTTGTAGCACTTAACGCCGCAACGGGCAAACTCATGTGGCATTATCAAATTGTTCATCATGATATATGGGATAAAGACTTACCCTGTCCGCCAAACCTTGTAACTGTAATGCATGACGGTAAGAAGACAGATGCGGTGGCACAAGTTGGCAAGACAGGATATGTTTACGTGTTTGACCGAGAAACAGGGCAGCCATTATTTCCTATTGAAGAGAAACCGTTTCCAGCTTCAGACGTTCCTGGTGAACATCCGTCACAAACACAACCCATACCGCTAAAACCAAAACCTTTTGCGAGGATTAACCTGAGCGAAAAAGATCTCACCACTCTCGATGAAAAAGCACATGCATACGCTTTGGAAGTTTTCAAAAAAAGTACCGCGGGTTTATTCAATCCGATAGGCATGCAACCCACTTTGATAGTGCCGGGCACCTTGGGCGGTGCAAACTGGAGTGGGGCTTCTTTTGATCCTGAAGGAGGTGTTTTGTATGTAAATTCAAATGATTTACCGAGCTTGATCGGATTGATTCCAAATGAACCAGGTAAGCCATATGCTTTTAAAGGAACAGGTTATGGTCGCTTTTGGGACCCTGGTGGCTAT
>DASYSW010000278.1:0-6855 GCA_036002905.1 Chitinophagaceae bacterium | reverse complement strand
GCAGAACCGTGCAGATAAAAGGAAGGGCCATTTGCAAATTGACTCTGCGCTTTGCAAGGGCACCAGCGTGAATGTATCCTTTCCTTTAAAATAACGGGCATTTAGAAATCACTCAAAAGGGGGATGCCGGTCCTCGCAGATTAAACTAGCTTTACATCGTGCCAGATTTTATCATATTTGAAGACAATGACCCGCTGCGTGAATCGTTGGTTTACATGCTGAACAGCGACAAGAGATATAAGGTGGTGTACGAAAGCAACAGTTGTGAACATGCGGCATCACTTACGAGGATCCATCAGCCGGATATTGTATTGATGGATATCGATATGCCCGGAATATCCGGAATTGAAGGAGTGAAACTGGTAAAAGAAACAAGGCCCGAGACCGCAGTGATTATGTACACTGTTTTTGAGGATGATGAAAAACTATTTGCCTGTCTTTGCGCTGGCGCTAATGGCTATCTTTTAAAAAAAACACCACCCGCCCGTTTGTTCGATGCCATCGAAGAAGTATTGGAAGGCGGAGCTCCAATGAATCCCAGTATTGCCAGCCGGGTTATTGCTTCATTTAAAAAAAAGCAGGGTAATCAGAAATATGACCTCTCGCCCCGGGAACTGGAAGTACTACAGTTGCTGATAAAAGGACACAGTACAAAAATCATCGCGGCAACTTTATTCATTTCTTTTGAAACCGTGCGTTCCCACCTGAAAAATATCTACAATAAACTACACGTAAACTGTGGCAAGGAAGCCATTGCAAAAGTGTTGAATGAACGAATTCTTTAATACGCATTATAAAAGTTCACTCAAAGAGGGGATTGCCCGACAGGTGTTTTGTATAAATCTTTGTAAACAAAGCCAGTACCATGTTTACATTACAAAACAAAAAAGCTGATTCCGGAAACTCCGGATTTAAAAAATATTGCAGCAACATAACAAAGTTATTCGCACGGACCATTTTGTTTTTTTCTCCGGCATTCATTTTTCTTTCGTCTTATGCACAAACGGAACTTAAGTCCGGTCAATCATTTCGTGACTGTTCTACCTGTCCCGAAATGGTGGTCATTCCCTCAGGCAGTTTTATGATTGGAGCGCCTGCCGACGAAACAGGGAGATATGATGAAGAAGGGCCTCAGAAGAAAGTGGACATTCGCCGGTTCGCAGCGGGAAAATTCGATATAACCATTGCGCAATGGGCCGCGTTTGTGTTGGCTACAAACCGGGTTACAAGTGGCGGTTGTGCATGGAGCGGCCTGCCAAGCGACAAAAAATGGGATTTGGATTCCCTGGCTTCCTGGAACCATATTGGTTTTCCGCAGGACAGTACCCATCCTGTCATTTGCATTAGTTGGGAGGATGCAAATGATTATGTGCAATGGCTTAGCCGGAAAACCGGAGGTAACTACAGACTGTTAACCGAATCCGAATGGGAATATGCCGCAAGAGCCGGAACCACTACTGCTTTTCCATGGGGTGCAACTGCAAGTCATGAGTTTGCGAATTATGGAACGGATACTTCTTTCGGTATGGGAAAGATATCCGGACGCGATCGGTGGATCGCCACATCACCCGTAGGTTCATTCCCGCCGAATGCTTTTGGTCTTTATGATATGGTTGGCAATGTGATGCAGTGGGTAGGGGATTGTTTCGAAAACTCTTATTCAGATCTTCCTGCAGACGGTTCTTCATATAAAGTTGAAGTTATCCTGAAAATGAAAGGCGACATGGTGGATATGAACGGAAGAAATTCCTGTTCATACCGTATCGTAAGAGGCGGCGATTTCGGTGATCCTCCCCGGATGATTCGCTCCGCATCACGCAATTGGGCGCCTACACCGGGAACCACTCTTCAAAATTACCGGAGTTCGGGCCTGGGATTTCGCGTTGCTAAAACACTTTGAGTTCGTCCGAACGATCAGATCCTTAAATCAACAGCATGAAAAATCATAAGCCATTTCTCGCCATCATCATTTTAACCGCGGTGATATTAATGGTTATACTGATCTACTTCTCCGTCAATAAAAAGCCTGTTGATCAGCTTGCCGAAACTGAAGACTTAAAAGGCGTAAACAATGATCGTTTTCGCGTTCGCCGTCTCACAAACATAAAATATCAACGCACAGCCCAACGGTTGAAGCAGGGAGCGTATCTGACTCAGGGAATACTCCAATGTTTTACCTGTCATTCCCCGCGAGATTGGACGGCTCCCGGTGCGCCACCTTTTTTTGGAAAACAAGCCATGGGTGGTACCGTGATCAGTGAAGACAGTACACGGATGATCATCGCACCGAACATCACTCCCGATAAAGAGACCGGTGCAGGAAACTGGACGGATGATATGCTTGGCCGGGCTATTCGGGAGGGCGTGGGCCACGATGGAAGGGCATTATGCTGGCAAATGCCTTATTCTTATTTTAAAAATCTGTCTGATGAAGACCTTGCCTCGGTAATCGTCTATTTGCGTTCTCTTCCGGCAATACACTACGTTGTGCCACCCACTAAAATTACAGATGCAGAAAGATCCGGCACTGAAAAATCATTAAAACCAATTCTTCAGTCTGTTCGCAGTCCAGATTTTTCAGATCCGGTACAACGCGGAAAGTATTTGGTTGGCCTAGGTATGTGTGTAGGTTGTCATACTGCAGGATCGGAATATAACCCCGGATTATTTGCCGGAGGTAATTTTGCTCATGCGTTCGGACGCAAAGCCTTTACGGCCAATATTACTCCTGATCCATCAGGTATTTCTTACAGCCCTGTCGGATTTATCTTTGTGATGCGTACTGGAAAAGGAGGCACGCTGAGCCCCATTATGCCATGGGGAGCATTTAAAAACATGAATGATGAGGATCTCAAATCCATTTATGCATACCTCAAAACAATTCCTTCTTCGCAACATTATATAAATAACCAGCAACCATTCACATATTGTGCGATATGCGGTCAAGAGCATGGTCTTGGTGAAAAGAACAAACGCAATCGTCCGGCAGGTTTAAAGCTGAACCCGGATATTTACGATTCGTATACAGGTAGTTATTATAATGTAACATGGAACCTTACACGGATTATTTCAAGAGAAGGAGATAAACTCATGGGCAGGGAGGGTGATAACGGCCTTAAGATTGAATTGGTACCACAATCAGAACAGCATTTCCTGGCTCCAGGCTGGGTTCTGGCGGTGACCTTTATGAAAGATAAAAACGGGCATACCACTCAACTCGTGGAGGATAGTGATGAAGGTGGAGTATTTAAAAAGATAAAATAAGTTTTCGGAAATTTTACAATATATCAATCTATCACGGTGTGGACAGGATTGAATCGCCGGCACAAGCAATAATTTAGGTTCTTGAAAGAAAAATTCAACGATGGCCGGAGCCCCCTATTTAAACCGCCGGGAGATGAATCGTAAACTCAGTGCCTTCCCCTTCTCTTGTCGCGACTTTGATATCACCGCCATGTGCTTTGATAATATCATATGCTAAACTTAAGCCTAAGCCGGTTCCACTGCCTGTCGGTTTGGTAGTAAAGAAGGGCTGAAAGATTTTGTCGACTATGTTTTTAGGAATGCCATTGCCATTGTCACTCAGCGTAATGAACAGCTGATTGTCAGATTGACGGGTAGCCAGTTTTACCAATGGTTCAAACCCCGCGTCATTTCCTTTTCGCTTCTCATATACCGCATAAAAAGCGTTGTTGATGAGGTTCAGCAACACCCGTCCGATATCCTGGGAGACAACATTTATTTTTTTAATGTTCTTATCGAAATCCGTTTCAAGTTTTGCATTGAAATACTTCTCTTTGGCCCGGAATCCGTGATAAGCCAGACGGAGGTATTCATCTGCAAGTGCGTTAATATCTGTCAGCTCTTTCTGTCCGGAGCTGGAACGTGAATGTTGCAGCATGCCTTTCACGATTCCATCTGCACGTTTGCCGTGATTGTTTATTTTTTCGAGATTTTGTTTGATATTGTCCAATATTTCATTCTCTAACTTTTCGTCCCGTTCGGTTTTTGGCTTTGCACGTTCAGCCGTCAACTCTTCAATCAATTCGGCATTTACTTCAGAAAAATTGTTTACGAAGTTGAGCGGGTTTTGTATTTCGTGTGCAATACCTGCCGTGAGTTCACCAAGGGAAGCCATTTTCTCCGACTGTACCAGCTGCGACTGTGCCTGTCTGAGATCTACCAGGGTTTTTTCAATTTGATCTTTGGCAGATTCCAGTTTGTTGAAATCTTCATAACGCAGATATGCCGTTGAAAAAGCTTCGGCAAGTGCCTGTACCAAGGGCAGGTGCTCATTACTTAATGACTGGGTATCCCCCACATATAACATTCCTTGTTGAAAAGGCAGGAAATGTAAATAAAGATCATCCGGACGGCTCTCCACCAGGAATTTTTCACCGGTGGTGATAGCGCCCCTTTCTCCAAGTACTTTAGTGAAATCATTAAAAGCGGCTTCATCCCAGTGCGTGCTGTACATTTCCTTTTTATTCCAGTGCGAAACGATCTGCACCGTCTCCCGGTTTGCAGTGTATGGTAAATAAAAGGCAGCAGCAACACCCCTTCCCTCCGGCGTAGATAAGAAAATATTTATTTGTTGCTGCTCTTCGTCCATAATAAATACGCCGCAACGAATAAAAGGAACGCCGATGGTTGTGAGTTCATTCCAGATTAAAGGCGTAATTCTTTCCAGGTCTGTTGTAGTACGCATGGAAGCGATCTCGGCACGGATCCTGTCTACTGAAGCGCGTTGAATGGCTTGCCTGGTCTGTGCTTCTGAATTTTGCAGATCAAGGAAGCGGGTATACGTCATGTCAAATTCAGCTGCAAATCTCTCTAGCAACAGAATGGTTTCTTTTGGTCTGGGTTCAGGACTGGAAATAGAGAGATGTCCTTTTGAAAAAAAGGCAAGCGTCACAACCCGGCGTCCGGAGGTATCCTCCTGTGTCGCCTTCGTGCCGCTGATCTTTGTCCTGTAGGTCAGCCAGGCCTCCAGTTCAGGACCCCGAAGATCCACGACAAGTGATTTTCTTTTTTCCTTCCATGCCGTGTAGGATTTATTGATTAATGCCGGCTCATCAAAACTCGCTTTAAACAGGAGGTCGATTTGTCTGCCACCACCCGCCCAATCAGTCACACTGAATTCAATTACCCTTTCTTTTTCATTCATGATGCCGATGGTACACTGAATTGGATTTTCCCCGAGCACCTTTAATTGCTGAAAAATCACATAGGCTGCTTCAGAAAGTTCGGCACTTTTTTGCATCGCCATGGTTCTTACCCGTACGCGCTCCAATGCCGCCTCTATTTGGGCCTCTCTTGTCTGCGCTTCTGCTTTTTGTAAGTCAAGAAAGCGGGTATAGGTTTGTTGAAATACTTTGGTAAACCGCAGCATGAGTTCAATCTCGCTTTCATTCAAACGTTTTCCTCCCACGATCATAAGGTAACCCTGTTTGAAATTGAAATTCTGTAGCGATAATCTTTTCGGTGAAAGAGCAATCAGCTGTTCTGCCGTTATCCAGTGTGAATTCGTTCCGTCTTTTTGCAGACCATTTTCGGCTATAAATGTCTGGTGTGCGATTGTTTCCTGCTCATTCATCTCAATGATACTCAGCGGTTCCTTTTTTTCCCAGGATGAAAGCACTTTTCGCATCTCGCTGGTTTCAGTGTGCACAAGCCCCAATGGTTCATTAATCTTTCCAGTTGCCGGGTTAGGAGCATATGTCCAGCCAATTTTTTCATCCTCGTCCATTATTACATAACCACTGGAAAGGCTTTTGATACCTAACCTGCGCAATTCATCCCATAGTAATTCGCCTGCTTCTTTCAATTCATCGCTTTTGTGCATTGCTAATGAGCCTGAACGCACTTTTTCCAGCGATGCCTGGATCTGTGCTTCCCTTGCCTGCGTTTCGGCGTTTTCTATATCAAGATATTTTCGGTAAGCGAGCTCAAATACATTCACGAAACGATGGAATAGTCCCTGCTCATTTTTCGACAGCGGATGATACGTAGAGACGCCCAGTGCAACCGGACCGAGTGAATACCAGTAATAGTTGAGTGTAGTAGCAGTTTCCAGAAATTTGTCTATGAATACATTTGTCGTTTTCTGAAAGTCCAGCCATTCTTTAACTTTTTTCCCTTTGAGATGGCTAAAAAAAATTTCGCCCTTACCCTTCAGCATTTTATTGGCGAAGTCCCTGTCGAGTTTGCTGGTTCCATAGCTTGTCTCCGTTATTAAAGTTTTCCTGTGCTTTGTATAGTATTCATAGTTCATATAAATACCTTTCTCTTTGTAAATAATCGCCGTTTGCACATTCCGGATTTCTTTTACACCGAATAATTTCAATTGAGCGGAAATGGCCTTGCATATCGTAAGCATGTCATCACGGCGCGTCATCGCCATGGCCATGACACGCACTTTTTCGAGTGACGATTCAATTTTAAGTTCCCGTTTTTTTTGGAGCAGTTGCTTTGCAAGCCTTGCATTCGTTTTTTTGAGCTGAATTATTTCTTTTTTAGGCATAACATATTAAAGCGACCAGGGGGGCATCAATAACAAGGGGTTATTAAAAAAAAGTTTAGGTCTTCTATTGGGGAAGGAAATTGATAAAAACTGCGATAAGTTAGGATTAATTTAGTAATAATGGCTCCGAAAGCCATTGTTCTGCGAAAAAGTAAAAAACGAATGTCAGTTCACCCATTCCTATGAACAGGTGCTAAGCGTTTGAATTCCTTAAAAATATCCAGATAGATCGTTTCGGGGAAAAATCTCCAGCCCTTTGTGTTTGTTCCGGAATGTTCTATATAGCTTTGAGTTATCCGGCTGATTTAGGGTATAAGCTTGAGTTAATAAAA
>DASYSW010000277.1:0-3394 GCA_036002905.1 Chitinophagaceae bacterium | reverse complement strand
ACATTGTTAATTCTTCTGTTCTCAAAACGTGCCCCGCTCATGCTGAACGTGAATCCAAGCAGAAAAGCAAAAAGACCCAATACTGCTGCTAAAATCGTTGAATTGATGGAATTATTTTTATCCTCTCCGGTTTTCCGCATCCTGTGTCCGACAAATGAACCCAGCTCCAGGAGAAACACCATAACAATAAACAACAACAAACTTAGCAAGGCAGCATTTGTATTGTAAAGGATAGATTCATGCGTTATCATTTTCAAACAAGTTTAGTTGGAATAACCATCCGGCGCTTGGCCAATCCAGTGTCTAATCCTCCAGACTTCCTCTTTCCGCCTCTGACTGCAGGTCCTTATATTCGATTTTTCCCGTGCTGACTGTTACTGATTGAACAGTAGCTCCCTTCAATTCACCGGGTGATTTATATTGAGAGCTTACCGGATCGCCACTGGTATACGCCTGGTAAGCAGCATATACATTCATCTGTCTGATGAGAAGTTTTTTTGCTTCCCAGCTAACGGTGTCCCATAGTGGCAGTTCTTTTGGCCAGGATGTCAGCTGCGCATTTTCGGGCATGATGCCCTGGCGTTTCTGATTGGCGAATATTGTCTCCCGTAATTTATCCCAGCCACTGTCGAAGAGGTGCATATCTGTGATTTTATGAATCCACTCTTCGGTTGGATGATGTGGTGCATGTACGCCACCTGGCACGTAATAAACAAAAAATGGTTTGCCGGGTGCCACTTCTTTTAACCGCTTCATATACTGAATGGCCTCGTTGGCCATTTCGGTGGTTAGGTTCCAGGCACCTGCAGGCTTCCCTTCGAAAGGATATATGGGTGTTGTATTACGGAACAGGTTCGGCTGCCATTGGCTGGCATCGCCGCCCACGAAACCATAGAAATAATCGAAGCCCATACCGGTTGGCCATTGATCAAATGGTCCTGCCTGGGTAGCTTGATAAAAAGGCGTATTGTGGTCCTTGCCGAACCAGGATGTTGCATATCCATTGTCCTTCAGTATTTCTCCGATCGTACCATTTTCTTTCCTGATAACAGAATTATAACCATCATAACCGGTTGCTATTTCGCCCACCACGCCAAAGCCAGCTACGTGATGATTCCTGCCTGTAATCAATGCCGCGCGCGATGGCGAGCAAAGGGAAGTGGAGTGAAAATTTGTAAAACGAAGACCTGATTTTGCGATCCGGTCCAGTGCAGGTGTTGGGATAACACCGCCAAAAGTTGCAGGGGAACCGAATCCACAATCGTCTGTCATGATGAGCAAAACATTGGGTGCACCCTTAGGTGGCACCACCCGGGGTGCCCACCAGGGCGTTGATTCGGAAGCTTTGAGTTTTATAACGCCACCGAATTTCGGGGTCGGTGCAGGAAGTGTTTTTCCACTGATGGACGTAGTGGCGGCGGGCGATCCAGGAGTACCAGTAACCTGTTGTGTCCGTGTTGTTAGCGAAAAGAGTATCAATAATAAGCCTGCGATTTGTGCTAACCGCAGCTTCTTAAAATTTAATAACATTTTCTGATTTTGGTGTCGATAGATGTTGCCATAAGGATTTCTACCTTTCGAAGAGTAACAAGGTATATGCTCAGTTCAGTTTAGAAACTGATCTAAATCATGTAAAACATGATATACATCATGTTCGACACCATTACTCCCGGGAAGGTTTACCATTCTATCACTGGCTTTGAGACGCCAAAACAAAATCTCTCACTGGTCGGGTACCAGTTGAAAATGGTCGATGTAAATGTAACACTGTATTCAAAAAAATGAACGGACCGGTGACACCGATTTTATTTCACAGTTAAACAGCGCGGTCATCTGTTGCCTGTAACGTGCACTCTGCACTTCGATTTTGTCCAACCACCAGTCAGGTGCGTCGCCACCATTATCACTTTGTACCGAAACGGAAATGAGTTTTCCCAGATCAGGTGATTGCAACGTAATATAGTTAACCCGTTTCCTTTCCATACGCGCACGATAGGAGCTGTCAACGGTCTTTTGTGCCGAACCATTGGAGCCCGTCAAAATGAATGTTAGTCCCGCATCGGTACCCGCCATGAGATGATCACCTGTATATACCGTAAGACTATACGCCGCATTTAATGGCATAAAGGGATTATCGTTCCGGACAGCAAGACGCACGAAAGATTTATATTCAGGCCTGTTTATGATTTCTAATAACGTATCCGTGTCATCACAGATCATGCTGTCCACTCCGATACGGATCATCTCCTCACCCAGTGTTTTTTCGTTTACCGTCCACGGACAAATAAATTTCGGAACACCCGTAGCAGCGCGCAGCGCACAGGCTCTTTCCATAGATGGGGTAACATTCGGACCTGTAAGCGCAATTGGTCCAATGGAAATACCATTCCCATAACACTGATTGCTGATGCCGCGTTCCTGAAAATAAGCAGCAATCTCCACCGGATCCTTGTGTTCGTCGATCATCAGCCCTTCGCGCGGGCCGAGCTTATTTCCGATCTGATCAAAGATCCTGGCATGATCCATGGCGCTGACGGATATAATAATATTGAGTGTCGTTTCGCGGGTCAGGCAGCTGCGAACAGCCTCTAATAAACGAAGCCCGAAAGCCGGCGTAGATGCTGCACTTTTACAATCGAAAACGACCAGGCAAAGGCGCTCATCACGGAGGGCAATTTCGCGGAGTTTTGTCAGAAAGATTTCAAGAGCCGGGGCATCGGAACCACCTTCCAGATGAGAAATACATAGTTCATCCGGATGATCTGAAAATACATTTATATCGGGTTCAATACCATTGGCACCGGCATCCAGTGCCTCTTCCACTAATTCGATCGTATTGGGATTGTGCCGGATTACGTAAAAAGGCCGGGGTTCAGTCGGTTGTTTGATCATATCCATTATTCACTCATAGCAATTTTATTGCCTGAAACTATTATTAGCTGCAACATGATTAAGATGGCAGTGAACTAATTTAAAGAAACATCTCCAAAAGTATTTCCCTGTGACATATCACCAGTTTCATAACCTTTTTTAAACCAGTAAACTCTTTGCTGCGAACTGCCATGGGTAAATGCATCAGGAACAACAACACCCTGTGTCTGCTTTTGCAGTCGATCATCTCCAATAGCATTTGCTGCGTTCAATGCTTCTTCGATATCGCCTTTCTCTATAATATTTTTCTTTTTTTGTTCATAGTGCGCCCAGACCCCGGCAAGAAAATCCGCTTGCAGCTCCAGCATGACTGAATAACGGTTGGCGTCTTTTTCACTGGCCTGGGAACGAAGACGCTCAATTTTTTGAGCAGTCCCATTGAGCTTTTGAATATGGTGTCCAACTTCATGGGCCACCACATAGGCCATGGCAAAATCGCCTGGCGCTTTCAGCTTATCCTGCA
>DASYSW010000276.1:0-3918 GCA_036002905.1 Chitinophagaceae bacterium | reverse complement strand
AGAATGATCCGCTGCATTTCGCACATGTCCTTAAATGTTTCCTTATCTCGCTCTCAACTTTTTTACAGCCCATCCTCTTTCAACCATCCTGCGAAGTAGCCGAAAGCGCAGCGTCGACAACCACGGATCAACCTTATGCTTAAGTATCCTTAGTACGATCTCAAATACGACATACCCAATGATGACAGAGGCGATCCACTCGAGATTGCCGAAGGCTTGTTTACTGACCACCGTTTTTTTCGCAGTCAGTCCCCACAGATTATGAATACTTCGCGTGGTAAAAAAATGGTGCACAAGTTGGCTGGCCCAGAGACCGATGATAAAGCCGGTAAGTCGACCAATGAATTGATCTGATAAATAATTGAAAAGAGATTTTCGGTTTTGTTTTTTCATAGCTGCCGGATTAAAATGTTAGCGGCCCGATCTTAAATTAATATTATTTGGCCGGCTATGCAAGACGATCGATAAAATCTTTCGGTGAATTCGGGGATTTGAAGATCGCACTTATTGAATTAGGCACCGTCTGGTTTTCTATCAGCGTGACCGAGACTTTTATCGGGGTTCACCAAATCCCGAACAAGCTGTTTGATCTCTTTTATCTCGGGAAAGCCATTGTATTCTTTGCGGTCAAAAATTTTCTTCTCATCAATAAATATTTTATACGAACCTCCTACTTCACTCGGCTGCAACGTCACCGACCTGATATCATCGGTGAAAGTGGTTAGGATTTCCTGCGCCATGTAGGCTGCGCGTAAAAGCCATCCGCACTTGGGGCAGTATTCTATAACTACTGATGGTTTCCTCATAAATATTTATAAACTCACCGAATTTACCATTATAATTAACATGAAATCAATATATGTTTTTTCTCCGTTAAAAGAATGGAAGTCTTTCCGTTGAGATCGCTTCGTCTGACTTATAAGACTTATCTTTGTGGCCTCAAAAATCCAAAACTGCCTCAAAAATTGGGGCAGTCTTTATTTTAAAACCGAATCGTTAACCACTGAAAACTATTCGCCCATGCCGATCGTGAAAAAGCCAGCCGTTCTTTTCGCCATTATTTTAGCGAGTTTTCTTTTTGTCTTTGCGACAAAGAGAAATCCTTCCGAAAATAAACGCCCTGTTATATCTGCGGAAAAACGTGTGACTACAGAAACCAATGCAGCCCTTTTTTCGGAATTACATCTCAGTGAAGCCGGAATGAATCAAGCTGTTTTTAATTCAGCATTGCAGGGATTAAAGAAACTAGACAGCACGGGTGTTATTACGAATGATAGTGTTATAACAATCATTGATTTCAGTCAACCAAGCGATAAAAAAAGATTATATGTACTTAACCTTGCAAGCAAGCAACTCTTATTTAATACACTTGTTGCTCATGGAAGAAATTCCGGAAAGTTGTGGACTAAGTCGTTTTCAAATTCCCTTTCTTCATTAAAAAGCAGTCCCGGCTTTTATGCCACGGGAGAGACCTATATGGGAGATAACGGGTACTCGCTTCGCCTTGATGGCCTGGAAAAAAATATTAACGACAACGCCCGGGCCCGTTCAATTGTAATGCACGGGGCTCCCTATGTTGATCAATCCTCAATTAACACATTGGGATTTCTCGGAAGAAGCTGGGGCTGTCCGGCTGTTCCTTTGCCCTTGAACAAAGCCATCATCAACACGATCAAAGACGGTACTTGCCTTTTTATATTCAGTTCCGACAAAAATTACCAGCGGAGATCAACTCTCCTGAATTCATGATCACGAATTACACGGGTTTTTATTCAAATAAATTCCAAAATACCTGTGCTCGTAAGTGAAATGGGTTGTTATCCGTGAAATCAGTGATCATAATTATCTTTACCGATAATTTGGTTACATGCTAAAAATTGGTGTCTTCGGTGTTGGGCATTTGGGAAAATTTCATCTTAATAATTGGAAGGAAATTGCAGGTACGGAACTGGTTGGCTTTTATGATCCAAATGATGAAACAGCAAATGAAGTTTCAGAAAAATATCAACTCCGCCGTTTTACCGGTGCAGATCGTTTAATCGATGCGTCTGACGCAATCGATATAGTAGCTCCCACCAACTTTCACTTCGAGCTTTGTGACAAGGCAATTCGTAAGGGCAAACACGTATTTGTTGAAAAGCCCCTGGCAAATACCATGGACGAGGCTCGCCAACTAGTAAAATTGGCACAAGAGTCAAATATAAAACTGCAAGTGGGCCACGTAGAAAGGTTTAACCCGGCCTTCCTTGCTTTGAAAGACACCGATCTGAACCCGATGTTCATTGAAGTGCATCGCCTGGCGCAGTTTAACCCAAGAGGTACCGAGGTAAGCGTGATCCTTGATCTTATGATCCATGACATAGACATTATTCTAAGTATTGTAAAGAGCGGTGTGAAAAATATTTCTGCAAGCGGAGTGGCGGTTATGACCGATACTCCCGACATCGCCAATGTGCGGATCGAATTTGACAATGGCTGTGTAGCCAACCTCACAAGCAGTCGCATGTCAATGAAAAGAATGAGAAAGATGCGTTTGTTTCAAAAAGATGCATATATCGGGATCGATTTTCTAAATAAGAAAACAGAGATCATCAGGCAAAAACAGGAAAAAGATGTCAATGTTTTTGCGTTTGACATTGAAACCCCAAAAGGGAAAAAAACACTGGCTATTGCTAATCCCACGGTACCCGAAGTAAATGCAATAAAAAAGGAACTGGAGGAATTCAGCAGCGCGATCATGAATAATACAAAAACGATTGTGTCGGAAATTGACGGGCTTATGGCCATGGATGTGGCTCACCAGATATTAAAAAAGATTGGCAACAATATTATAGTACGATAGCCGGCATGAAGAAAAAGAATAACCAAATACCAATCATCTTTTATGCCATTATGGACGTCGTTACGGCGGCGCTTGCGTGGGGTATCGCTTATTTCACCAGGAGGTGGCTGCTTAATAAGACTATTTCACCGGTAGAGAGTTTTCATTTGGATTACAGGTTTTGGGTATCCATAACGTTTGTTCCCTTGGGTTGGCTGATCCTTTATGCGATTGTCGGTACTTACCGTTCCTTGTATAAAAAATCCAGGCTTTTTGAATTGACACTGACATTTATTTGCAGCCTTATTGGCAGTATAGTTCTTTTCTTTGCTTTTATTCTCGACGATGCAAATGATAATTATTCTTATTACTACTTTGCCTTCTTCTGTTTGCTTGGCATTCACTTCACTCTCACTTTCCTGGGCAGGTACATTTTTCTCAATATCGCCAAACAGCAGCTGTTAAACGGTTCTGTTCAGTTCAATTCTCTAATTGTGGGCAATTCTGATTACGTCAATCGCATTTTTTACCAGACTGAGAAAAATCTCCGGAGTGATGGCTATTATTATGCCGGTTACGTTGCGCTATCACAGTTTAGTAAGAATGGAACCATCAAAAAACTTCCGACGCTGGGATATATCGAATCACTGGAGTCGATCATCGACAACAATAATATTCACCAGGTGGTCCTCGCGATGGAAAGATCAGAACATGCGATGGTTGAAAATATCATCAATCGCCTCAGTGAAAAAGATGTAGAAGTAAAAATTCTCCCCGATACCCTCGATATACTTTCTGGATCTATCCGTACCAGCAATGTAATGGGAGCCTTGCTCATTGACCTGCGAACAGCACTGATGCCCGAGTGGCAACAAAATATCAAACGATTGGTTGATGTAGCGGTTGCGGTTTTTGGTTCAATCATTTTATCTCCTCTCCTTTTATATGTTGCCGTGCGTGTAAAATTCTCATCAAAAGGTTCGATCCTTTACAGCCAGCAACGCATCGGCTATAAAGGCAAACCATTTACGATGTACAAATTCCGTTCAATGTATATGAATGCCGAAAAGAACGGACCACTACTTTCCAGCGACAAT
>DASYSW010000275.1:0-2775 GCA_036002905.1 Chitinophagaceae bacterium | reverse complement strand
GATGCTCTGAACCAGCTGAGCTAAACTCCCATTATTCTATTTCAATTTTTTTAGGACCTCCGATTCTCCCGACTTGTTAGTCGGGATGCTCTGAACCAGCTGAGCTAAACTCCCTTTTTGGGGAGTGCAAAGATAGGGCGGTGGGTTTTTTCTGGCAAATAATTTAAATGTTTTTCTTTGCAATAAATCAATGTATGTCTTACTGTACTTATGTTTTAAATGGAGGAAAAGATTCTGTTCATAAATCCTATCACGATAGTGAATACGGCTTCCCCCTTAAAGAAGACAACGCTCTTTTCGCAAGATTGATCTTAGAGATTAACCAGGCTGGTTTGAGTTGGGAAACGATTCTCAAAAAGAAGGATAATTTTTTTAAAGCCTTTGATGATTTTAATATTGATAAAGTGTCCCGATATTCAGAGAAGCGAATTGAAAAACTTTTACAGGACACCGGCATTATTCGTAACCGGTTGAAGATCGAGGCCACTATCAGCAATGCAAAAAAGATAAAAGAAATTCAAGAAGAATTTGGATCTTTCAAAAATTGGCTTGATCAGCATCATCCAAAAACGAAGGACGAATGGGTAAAATTATTCAAGCAGACCTTTCGGTTCACCGGTGGAGAAATTGTAAATGAATTTTTGGTGAGCACAGGTTATCTGCCGGGGGCTCATGATGAGTCCTGCCCCATTTATAAAAAAGTCGTGAAGCAAAAACCCAAGTGGATGGAGACCAGGAAAGACTAGTTAGGTTGCAATGCAGGCAGACGGTAGTGTTGCCCATCTAAAACAAATAGTTCATCAATTTCACAGGTCCAGAATTTATAGATTGGGGATTTTGATAAAATCTTTTTTACTTCCCTTTTGTTATCAGCATTTAAGGTTATCCACGCTCTTTGAGTCTCCATACTGACCGCATAATGATCAATAGTGCCCTTATTAATTAGATAATTTATATAAGTGCGGTGAGGAGGAATCAGGTCTTTAAACTCCTCATGGATCTCAAATTGTATAGTCACCTGGTATTTGGCCATCTCTATAAATGACAGAATAAAACTAAAATAGTTGCGTGAATTGAGAAATTAATTTCGCCGAGTTCTTTAATTTTATCGCCGGGGAACGTTATTTCGGAACGTTAGCTCAGTTGGTTTAGAGCGCTGCTTTGACAGAGCAGAGGTCACTGGTTCGAGCCCAGTACGTTCCACTAGGTACAGATGCAAAAAAATTGCAGAAGCCCGCAAACGAGCTGAGTAAAGACTTATTATCACAACTTACCCAATGCCTGTTCAATATCCTGTAACAGATCATCGGAATTTTCAATTCCCACAGAATAACGGATGAGGCTCTCAGGAATGCCGAGTTGTTTTCTTTGTTCTTCGGTAAGCTCCACATGACTCGTTGTGCGCGGGGGACCAGCCAATGTACTGACTGAACCGAGGCTGGCCGCAAGATGGACTAACGTCAATTCAGTCAGAAATTTTTTTACCATATCGTACTTTCCATCTAGTGCAAAACTCACCATACCCCCAAAGCCGCGCATTTGCTTCTTCGCGATATCATGACCAGTATGTGTCTCAAGCCCCGGATAAAAAACATCCTTCACCTTTGCATGACCTTTTAGGTATTGAGCAATTCTCAAAGCCGAGGTATTTTGTCTCTCTATTCTAAGTTCAAGGGTTTTCATTCCTCTTGCGATCATGTAAGCCGGGTCCGCCTGCAAGCTCGCGCCGTTGATCTCCCTGAAATGAAAAATTTTCTGAACCAGCTCTTTGTTGCCGGCAACGAGGCCACCCATGGCATCCGAATGACCACAAAGAAATTTTGTAGCGCTGTGTATTACCAGGTCGGCACCGAGCTGCAAAGGATTTTGATTGATGGGTGTGGCAAACGTATTATCGACCACGACGAGGGCATTTACTTTTTTTGCAGCTTCCGACAGTTTTTGCACGTCCACTACTTTCAATGTCGGATTTGTTGGTGTTTCGAGGTAAACAAGATTGCAGCCCTTAGCAATCTCTTGTTCAATCTCATCGTGGTTAGTGGTGTCGCAAAGTTTCACATTGACATCGTAATGCGGAAGGAAATCGAGAAAGATCTTACTGGTGCCACCATAAGTGTCTTTGATAGAGACTACGCGTCTGCCTGCCGTTAAGAAAGTAAAAAGAGTATTACTTATCGCTGCCATGCCGGTTGCGAACGCAGTTGCTGCTTCAGCATTTTCAAGTACGCGGATCTTTTCTTCCAGCATTGCCACGGTAGGATTGGTATTGCGGCTGTAAATAAAACCGTCGGCTTTGCCGGTTGCCACATGATACCATTCGTCGAGGTCATGATAAGAAAATGCTACGCTGTTCACAATTGGTGATGTGATCGCTCCCTTAGCGTTCAAATCTCGTTCGCCGCCCCATACGGCAACTGTTCCTTTTTTACTTTTTGAAAGATCCATTGGAAATAATTTAGTTGATTAGATGAATGAGTTTGTAGAATTCGCCGCATGATTTGTACAAATGCTTCAGACATTTTATTTGCCGGTTGAATGTGTGTTCATGTATTGAATGGTCAGATAGCAAAGTGCTTTCACACCGTATATAAAACCGTTTTCATCGATCATAAAATCCGGTGTGTGGTGCTGTACTTCAGAAGGTTTTTTTCCGGGCGGCAGGGCTCCTGTTTCAAAATAAAAACCCGGAACTTTTTGTGCGAAGTAAGCGAAATCTTCTGCGCCTGTACCCGCCGGTACCAACTCAACATTGTCATTGCCGACGAGCTGTTGCAG
>DASYSW010000274.1:0-2517 GCA_036002905.1 Chitinophagaceae bacterium | reverse complement strand
TCAATCGCTCATCTGAAATTGGTCGCATTGTATAAGTGAATGCGCCCGAATAAAAAATTGTCTGGGGTTGTTTTTGACCGGCATTTCCTGGTGAGTAAACAGCATTCAGCATCAATGTCCACCTGGTATTGAGATGAAATTGCAAGCCTGCTCCTGTCGATAAACTTCCATAACACGCATCACTCATCACTTTTTCATTATTGATCTCAAACCCTCGGCGGGTAATAACTGACAACCCCAGCTCTCCATAAACCGAGAATTTCTTCCATTGAGGTGTTCGCGCTTTTGCTGAAATACCTGCGACATTCATCCACACCGAGTGTGCAGTTTCATCTCCATTAATATTTTTGTACTCTACCCAGTCAACAGGTCGCATGTACGTAATCTGTGCAGACAGGTATTGATTGAATTCATGCCCGAAAAGAATTATTCTTACTGCCGCATGTGGAATCTTCACCGACGCTGCCTGGAAGCCAGGCTCCAGTTGTGAATTTGAAAAAGGATAGTTGATGTAACCGATGCTGACACCAGCAAAAGAATTGGACAATGCCACAGGATATTGATACCTTTTGTCCTGTGCCGTCAGTGAAGTTTGTGAAAGAAGAAACAGAATAGCGGGTATGAATTTATTCATGCCAATAAAAGTATTAAATAAATTAGAGTATGGATCTGCGCCAAACGATACTTGCCGAACATTCAAAAGCTAATTGCGACAAGATCGTAAAGTGGGTCGGCAGTTCTCAAAAGCGATTTACTGAACTTTTTGATTTGTTCCTGCATTCTGAATACAGGGTCAATCAGCGTGCCGCCTGGCCACTGAGTTATTGTGTGATCGCCTGTCCCGGGTTGATTTCCCCACATCTGGCCAAACTGGTCAAGAATTTACACAAGCCAGGAATTCATGATTCAATAAAAAGAAACACCGTTCGGCTTCTTCAGCACATAGATATCCCCAAAAAATTCCACGGCGAGATCATGGATATCTGTCTCCGCTATATCTCCTCTCCCAGCGAACCTGTTGCAGTGAAAGCATTTTCACTTTCTATTCTGCAAAACCTGTCACAGCAGTACCCGGAGATCAAAAATGAAGTGAAACTTATCATTGAAGAAAGGTGGCCCTATGAGACCGCGGCTTTCCACACCAGGGCGAAGAAATTCATGAAGACTTGACAATTGATCCTAATCTGAATGATTCACGGCATGAATTTTTAGATATATCCAGAAAAAAGATTATGGAACTGAGAAAAGAAGAATTTCCGGTAGCCCTGCAAGCCTACGAAGTTCGCGGTGATCATGAAGATTTCCTGGCAGAACAAGTGGTAAACACCCAAAATGAGGCAGACAAATTCATGTCAATGTATGCAGGACGGCTTATCAAAACAAGGGAAGTCAGGCCTGTTGAAACAAGACATTATGCTGCTACAGCTCACAGAACGAGAACCGGCGTCGCAACAGGCTGGTTGATTTTTATTATACTATTGGTAGTGTTGGTCGCTGTTGGCTTTGCAACCGGCTGGATACAAAATATGTTTGGACAGGTCAAATAAGATTTAGGTCGAGCTTGGGGTTAAGTTTTTCTCTTTTGTTTTATAAAACTCAGGGAAAATTAACCTCAGGCTTTGATCATAGGTAAAGTAATTATAGATCCAGTTACAGAATACAAAAAAGCGGTTCTTCACCCCCAGTATCAGGAACAGGTGTAAACTCATCCAAATGATCCAGGCGATAAATCCGCCAAAATGCAATTTTGTCCCGAAAGCTTTCGGGATTGGGATATCACAAACTGCAAGGTTTCTTCCTACCGTCGCCATCGTTCCTTTGTCGAAGTATTCGAATTCTTCTAACCTCGTGTCTTTTCGCAAAAGCCTTTTCAAATTTTTCGCTAAGACGGTTGCTTGTTGAATAGCCGTGGCTGCGAGTTGCGGGTGGCCTTTGGGATACTTTGGAGTTTCCATGTAAGCGATATCCCCGATCGCATAAATATTTGTTGAACCTTTTAGTCTTGAATACCTGTCAACAATTAAGCGATTTCCTCTTACGATCAAAGTTTTGTCGATGCCCGGCGGCAAGGCACCGGTGACGCCCGCTGCCCAGATAACCGTTTTGGCAGGTATCGAGGAACCGTCTTTCAGATACACATTGTTTCCGTCAAAATTATTTACGATCGTACTTGTCGTTACTTTCACGCCTAACCTCGTTAAGTATTTATGCGAGTCCTCTGAAGATCGCGCACTCATTGCACCCAGCGTTTTTGTTCCACCTTCCAGCAAATAGATATTCATCTTGCTGAAATCAAGCTCAGGATAGTCCTTTGGAAGCACATAATGTTTCATTTCAGCCAATGCCCCGGAAAGTTCAACACCGGTAGGACCACCTCCTACTACAACGAGATTCATCAGCCGTTGTAATTCATCAGGGTTTTTTACAAGCAGAGCCTGTTCGAAATTGCGGATAAGTTTATGACGCAACTGCAGCGCTTCTACAGTTGATTTCATTGGAAACGTATTTTCCGACAAT
>DASYSW010000273.1:0-4247 GCA_036002905.1 Chitinophagaceae bacterium | reverse complement strand
TGTTGTATGGGCAAAGGATGAACAAGGTGACATAAGAGGACTCATATTAGAAAGAGGCATGAAAGGATTTACGACACCCACCACCCATGGCAAGTGGAGTCTTCGTGCGTCCGCTACCGGCGAACTGGTTTTTGACAATGTCGAAGTTCCTAAAGAAAATATTCTTCCCAATGTAAAAGGGTTAAAGGGACCATTGAGTTGCCTGACAAAGGCCCGCTATGGCATCGCATGGGGAACAATTGGTGCAGCAATGGACTGCTATGATACCGCCTTGCGATATTCAAAAGAAAGGATTCAATTTGGTAAACCAATAGGCGGATTTCAACTGCAGCAGAAAAAATTGGCGGAGATGGTTACTGAGATCACCAAAGCTCAGTTATTGAATTGGAGGTTGGGAACACTAATGAATGAAGGAAAGGCGACACCACAACAAGTTTCAATGGCGAAAAGAAACGGTTGTGAGGTTGCCACAAATATTTGCCGGGATGCCCGCCAGGTGCTCGGCGGAATGGGAATTACAGGTGAGTACAGTGTGATGCGGCACATGATGAACCTCGAAAGCGTTATTACTTATGAAGGCACACACGACGTTCATTTGTTGATAACAGGACTGGATATAACGGGGTTAAATGCGTTCGCCCCCTAACCCCTAAGGGGGAACTTAGGTCGTGCGAACCTTTGGCCGTTCTGCGGCTCTTTTTTTCTGATGATGGTTGTGTTACCAACTACATCGCTGATATAGGCTTTAGTTGCGTCGCACACTTCAACGTTTAGTTCATTAGTCAACAATATTTTTAATTCTAAAATACTCCCTTTTAGGGCATGGGTGCATGAAGATTTTCTTCATCGGGTTTATGGGTTCAGGCAAAACACACTGGGGCAAACAGGTCAGTGAGAAACTTCGTCTTCCTTTTTTCGACCTCGATGAACAGATCGTCGCCCACGAGGAGAAATCGATAACGGAAATTTTTTCAAATAACGGGGAAGAGTATTTCAGACTACTCGAGAGAGATATATTACATATCATTACAGAAAGTCATGAAAATTTCGTGATGGCCTGCGGTGGTGGTGCGCCGTGCTATTATAATAATATTGAGTACATGAATCAGTCAGGCACTACGATCTGGATAAACACCTCCATAGAAACTCTGTTTCAGCGATTGATAAAAGAAAAACAAACCCGCCCTTTAATAAAAAACCTTTCCAATGAACAGTTAAAAGGGTTTATTATTAAAAAATTCTCTGACAGGAAAATCTATTATGAGCAGGCCGATATAATCATTGACGAAGACCCTGTGAGATTGGAATACCTTGTCGAAAAAATTTTTCATGCATAAAACCTTTCTGTCGCTCGGAGCATTATTTGGAGGCATTGCGGTTGCACTGGGAGCTTTTGGAGCGCACGGCTTAAAGAAGATTGTCGCGACTGACGTTGTCTCCGTTTTTCAAACCGGGGTTCAATATCAAATGTATCATACCCTGGCCTTATTGGTGGTTGCTATTGTATTTGAACGTTTGCCCAATAAATGGATAAAATGGTCAGGATATCTTTTCGCATTTGGAATACTACTCTTCTCAGGATCGCTATATCTTATTACCGCTTTCAAGGCTGATGAAAGATCAATCCCCGCGTTTATTGGCGCCATTACACCGGTCGGCGGCTTGCTTTTTATTTTAGGATGGCTCTCCTTTTTGATCGGACTATTTAAAAGAAATTGATCAGAGAGGCAGCGTCAATATTGTTTCAGTTCCATTTCGATTTTTAATTTCGAAATCCCCACCGATGCTTTCCATCCGTCTTTTAATATTTTGCAATCCATTCCCAAACTGGCGAATTTTTTGAAGGTCAATACCTCTTCCATTATCATGAATTCTTATTGTTAATATTTCGTTCGCCAGAATGTCAACGGAAAGTTCAGTTGCTCCTGAATGCTTTAGCATGTTATTCAATGTTTCCTTTACGCACAAAAAAATGTTTCGTCGCTTATCACCAGTCAGTTCTTTTTCAGGAATGTCATGGGGTATCGATACGTTACATTTTACAGAAGTGCCTTCAAGATATTCGGTTGAGTAAGCTCTTATATAAGAAATAAGATTTCCAAGAGAATCATTCTTGCTGTTCATACTCCAGATGATCGCGTTCATTTTATTGAGAACGTCATCGGCAGATTGTGAGATCTTTTCTATTTCCACAGGAGTGTTTTGTTTCATTTTGCTTTTTGCCAGTTCACTCATCAATCTAATGTGCGTCATACCAGAACCCAGTTCATCATGCATGTCAGTTGAAATGCGATTCCTTTCCTCTTGCTGAGCCGTCACCACCGCCATTTGTTTTTCAAATTCTTTTCTTTCATTTTCCATCTTTAACTGTTCGCGTTCTCTGGTTTGTTCGATGATCTGCCTCCTGTTTTTATAGCTTAAACCCGCGAGGAAAAAGAAGAGTTCAAGAAATAATCCAAGCTCATAATAGAAAAGGGCGGAGCCGAGCACCAGGGGCAAACTGCTAAAAGCACTGCCAAGGAGGATTATCAATTGAGAGAATACGGCAAAAAAGAAATAAAAAAGATTGCCCCAGAACAGGTACCTCAGTAATTTATCTTTCCATTCCCTGGCGCAATAAACAAGGAATATGATCATCATACCAAGCAGCACTATCTTTGTTGTGTTCTCAACTCCATTCAGTAAAACAAAATTGTCGGTGAAGAAATACAAGTAAGAAAAAAGCAAAACCGATATTAGCAGCCCCACGATTCCTGCGTTGTAGAGCCTGTTCAAAAAAGGATATTTTGACCGGGTGGACAAAAATTTTTGCATAAAGACCATATAGAAAGCGATGCCGATGCATTGCATAATGAAATCAAGGTAGGCCTCCATGAAAAACACCTCGTAATTGATCCGCAGATCATAATAAATTTTTGTAAATAACATTCCCCCAAGAAAAAGGGCATACCCGGTATAGTAAAGAAATTCCGAAGATCCGCCCAATAGATAATTAGCAATTGAAAAAAGGATCATCATCAATAATAACCCACAAAAGATGTAGGTAACAATGTTTACGTACAAATGAGACGATGAAATGTCGAAAATGAAAGTCGAAAGATGAGTCTTATGTATAAGCCTTGGCCTTATGCTGTTCGTATACGTCTTTACAAAACCAAGCTCTGCAAGGAAAGCTGAAGAGTCATGTGGGCCCAGCGTCAAAAGCCGATAGCCCATACTATCATCGAAAGGGGGTTCGACATTTGGAATGCTTGTCAGTTTGTTTCTCTCGACTCTGTAAAGTTGGATAGAAGAGTAAAAAAAGCTGGGAAAGAACCAAACAGAATCTACTGCGTCCGAATGGTTCACTGCATAAAACCGGAGGATCAGTTTGTGGTTGATATATTTCGCAGGAATGTCCCGTAAAGACGATCCGCCCCTGAAAGCAAGACTGGCATATGAGCCTTCAAGGGATGCATCAGAAGGTAGATATGCGCCTTCAGTTTTACTGCGAATTGCCTGGTATGTGGCAATTTTATCGAGATCAACGTAGAAGGAATCAGGAACCGGGGACTGACAATATGAATGGCCAGGCAGAAACAGGAGAATAATAAGGAGAAATTTTGTTGAGAATAAAATATAAATATGTTTTTTTCTCATATTGCCTGCTGCATCAAAAGTAATGTATAGCGTTTGGTTTTAATAGTATTCGATATACAACTTTGTGGGTATATTTCTCTTAGGAGTTGTGAATGGCGAGTGGTGAGTGGGAAAGTTCACTGGGTAACCTTTTTTACTGATGTTGTGTTCGTCTGAAACCAGACAGCAGCGTATGCGCGCTCACAAGGATTTTTACTGGTAAAGATAGTAGGGATTGTGCTCGCAGATTAGGTGGATTTTCACAGACATGATTCTAACTCGGAACTCCGGAGTCCGAACTACTCCTTTTACCTTACACCTTGCGGCTTATTGCCTATGCCTCGTCCCTTCTAATTATTTATCTTTGTTTTCATGGCTACCAAGCAAAAGAAAAGATCAAAAAAAAGCCCTCCGGAAAAGCCAAAAAAAACAGCCACTGATCTGAGACCCGAAAAGGAAGAAAAGATTAATCTGAAAAAATTGGCCAGGGATGAACGTACCTGGAAAATAACTGGTGCGGTTTTCATTTTAATTGCTCTATTCCTGTTTATCTCATTTATCTCATATTTCTTCACATGGAGCGATGATGAGTCCCAGATACGGAACCAGGGTATCTCAGTTTTATTTGA
>DASYSW010000272.1:0-2410 GCA_036002905.1 Chitinophagaceae bacterium | reverse complement strand
TTACTCGAGGCCTTTGCTAATTTGTACAGGATATGGAAAGATGGGTCTCTAAAAAAAAGAATAATCGAAATAGTCCGGATTTTTTTCGATCATATTATTGATAGAAAGACCAATCACCTGGTTTTATTTTTTGATGAAGCGTGGAATGCAAAATCGAATATCATTTCATATGGCCATGATGTCGAAGCGGCATGGCTGATCCGGGAGGCGGTAGAAATAATTGATGATAATTTTCTGCGGGATGAAGTGGAAGCAAGATCTGTAAAAATGGCTGACGCCGCGGCCAAGGGTCTCGACAGCGATGGAGGCTTATGGTATGAGTATGACGTATCACAAGAACATTTAACAAGGGAGAAACATTCATGGCCACAAGCCGAGGCAATGGTCGGATTTTTCAACGCATGGCAACTGACCGGGGATGAAAAATTTCTTAGGCGATCACTACACAGCTGGGAATTTGTGAAGGAATACATGATCGATAAAAAATTAGGTGAATGGTATTGGGGTGTCAATGCAGATTATTCTGCGATGAAGCAGGAAGACAAAGTCGGAATATGGAAATGCCCCTATCATAATAGTCGCGCTTGCATGGAGATCATTCACCGGATTGAGAATATCTTTAAAGAAAAAAAATGACACGACCTGTTACTCATATAGCCTGCCTGATAGTGTTCTTCCCTCTCTCCATTTCTCTTTTTGCGAATATTCGCCTGCCCGCTGTGATCGGTTCTCATATGGTTTTGCAGCAAAAGTCAGAAGTAATCATTTGGGGCTGGTGTGATGTTTCTGAAGATGTAAAACTAAAAGCCAGTTGGGATACGACCACATATACTACCAGAGGTTCCACATCTGCAAAATGGGAGATAAAGGTCAAAACCCCTGTTGCAGGTGGTCCTTACCAGGTAACAATTAGTGGAAACAATAAGATCATTTTAGATGATGTATTGATTGGGGAAGTTTGGATCTGCAGTGGACAAAGTAACATGGAAATGAGCATGGATTGGGGTTTGCCATACAAGGATGAGGCATCGAATGCAACCGACAAGAGTATTCGGTTCTTTAATATTCCAAGGACAACAGCAGAATATCCGCAGGATGATGTAAGGGCGGAATGGGTTGTTTGTAACCCCGGTGACATGAAAAAGTTCAGTGCAGCCGCCTATTTTTTTGGTCAATCACTCCGACAAAGCCTGGATGTCCCTGTGGGATTGATTGAATCAGCATGGGGAGGAACTCCCGCCGAGGCCTGGACACCGGCCGATGCGGTAAATAACAATCCAATTGTGAAAGCAGCAGCAGCAAAACTTTCACCGGTACCATGGGGACCTGTGACGGCGGCTTCTATCTATAATGCAATGATCTATCCGGTTACAAAATATTCGATCGCGGGCGCGATCTGGTACCAGGGGGAGGCCAATGTAAGTGGTGCATCAACTTACTCCGAATTACTTTCTACTTTGATCACTGCCTGGCGAAAATCATGGCAAAAAGATTTCCCTTTCTACTATGTACAAATTGCGCCATTTGCCGGATATGGTGATAACAGTTCATCGGCCTTTCTTCGGGAAGCACAAACAAAAACTTTAGCCACACCAAAAACGGGAATGATTGTGATCACTGATTTGGTAGATAACATCAAGGATATTCACCCAAAAATGAAAAAAGAGGTCGGGAGCCGGTTGGCAAATTATGCACTAGCCGAAACTTATGGGAAGAAAGATGTTGTTTATAAAACGCCTTTTTACAAAAGTATGAGAATTGAAAAAAATAAGGTCTGGCTTTATTTTGATAATGTCGATAATGGACTGATGAGCAAAGGTGACACACTCAGCGAATTCTTCATTGCCGGTGACGACAAAAACTTTTTTCCAGCTAATGCTAAAATTGAAAAGAACGCCGTACTGGTATCCAGTAAATCGGTAAAAGATCCGGTTGCAGTTCGCTTTGCTTTCCGGAACGGGGCACAACCAAATTTATTCAGCAAAGAAGGGCTGCCGGTGAATCCTTTCCGTACTGATAACTGGGATGTACAAATCGTTCTCAATAAAAAATAAACGGCGGAAATGCTTAACACGAACGGAGCCATTCAAGAACTATAAGACATACAAGAGAATCTTAGTGCCTTACATTGTTAAAAAATAACGGTTGAAAAAAAGATTTTTGGATTCAACTTTAAATCAAAACCAATGGCTGCAAAAATTTTAAAACTAATTGGAGTTTTTATTGCTTGCGTTTTCAGCTTAAAAAGCATGGGTCAGCAGGTCGGCGTTTTTGACGGTCATGATGACGTGGGAGCAATTCTTCATAAAGGATCATCAAGCTACAACGAAGCTACGCGCTTTTACCAACTGACAGGGTCTGGCGGTAATATATGGTTCACTCATGATGAATTTCAGTTTGCCTGGAAGAA
>DASYSW010000271.1:0-3446 GCA_036002905.1 Chitinophagaceae bacterium | reverse complement strand
TAAAAATGTAAAAGCTAACCAGGTCAATGAGGTAGTTAGCAAGTCGTTTCCCGGAGCTCGCTTGAGTTAGTTGCGGAGTAAAGTCGTCAAATATGTTTTGCTCCGGTGAATGTTGCAGCTGATTTTCTTCCATGTTAATGTTTTAATAGGGTTAGAAAAGCAGTTCAAAGAGGCTTTAAATATGGGGATTTTTATCGTGAATTCCAATAGGGATTTAATCTTATTCGGTCACCACTCCTTTTATTCCTTCGCACATGGTTCTTACTCTTTGATAGGACTCGACGCTGTTTTCCTCCTTATCAAATTTAATTTCAAGAAAACCCGGGTATTTCTTTATATAAAATGTTGTGTGATCGTCAAGCGCGATCTGCCCGTCGATCCTTGTATTTCTAAATGACATATTGCTTCGGTCGCCGATCTTTTTGTCCATATAGTTTTCAACGGTTCTTGTTTTATTCCTGTTGAAATAAGCTTTCATCGAATAATAGTGACTCCGCTCGCTATAGCTAATATCCGTATTACCCCTATGATGCCACCCGCATGAAGTGACGACAGCAACCATCATTGCACAAAATAAAAAAGTTTGCTTTTCCATAATTAGCATTTAGAAAAAATGAAAAAATGAACTGAACAAGCTAGCGCCGTTCAATTTTTTAATTGAGGTTGAAGTGGAGAATGATTGGTTGAAGTGAGATACAAAACTAATGATGAAATAATGAATAATCAATAATCAATAATCAATAATCACTGCCGTCCTAAACATGGAAATTTTATTTCTTTGGAAGTATTTCTGAATAAGGCTTTCAGGGGAGTTTTATAATTCAAACGATTTCATGGGGCCGGGAAGACAGTAAGACGATAAGAGACCACCTAAATCCACTTAACGCCTTTCCGTCTTTCCGGCAAAAGAATAAAAACTCTTTTTAACATAAAACATTGCATATATCCTGATATTGCTTGGGAAGCTAGTAATCAATAATCAATAATGAGTAATGAGATGACTGATGGGTTGTGTTTTCACCGATAACCACTTGCTTGCAATTCGAATAACCGGGCATATCGATTGCCGGCGGCTACCAACTCTTCGTGGGTTCCGAGTTCAGTAACTCTTCCATCGTCAATCACGGCAATGCGGTCGGCAATTCGAACGGTGGAGAAACGATGAGAGATAACGATACCAATACGACCCCTTAAATTTTCTTTCAACTCAGCAAAAATAGCCGCTTCAGCTTCGGGATCAAGAGAAGAAGTTGGTTCATCTAGTATCCAGATGTCTGCATTTCGATACATGATGCGTGCAAGAGCAAGACGTTGCCATTCGCCGCCGGAAAGATCATGACCTCCTTCAAACAATCTTCCGACTTTTGAATCAAGACCATTTGGCATTTTGCTGACCAGCCATTCACTCCGACTGTCCTGAAGCGCTTTAATTACCCGCTCGTCATTTGTCATTCCGTTCGGTCTTCCCATCACCACATTTTCTCTAACTGTTAATTCGTAGGTCGCATAATCCTGGAATAACACACCGATGCGATTGCGCAGGTCCTTTGGGTCCATATCCTTTACATCAATATCGCCCACTTTTATGGCTCCTCCCTGCACATCATAAAACCGAAGTAACAATTTGATCAGTGTCGATTTGCCAGCGCCATTTTCACCCACTAATGCCATCAGTTCTCCCTTGCGTATTTTAAGATTCAATCCCAAAAGGGCAGGTTCAGTGCCACCAGGATAAGTAAAGGTGACGTCATCAAATTCAATCCCGTCAATCGCAATTTCAGGGATAACCTGGGGTTTTGGCGGAACGGGTACCAATTGCTCGATACCGAGAAATGAAAAATAATCATCGAGAAAAGTGGTATGCTGATCAACAGCAACGAAAGTGCTTGAAATATTTCCCAGCGTTCCGGCCACAGAAGTAAACGCACCGATCACCAATACTACGGCACCCGGATTGATGGCGCCGTGCACTCCTTTGATCGCAACAAAAACGTAAGCCAGTGCCAGGATAGTCCCTGTTACAAACCCGCTTAGTAATGATATACGACTTCCCATCCGAAACATTTTCTCCCGCTGTGTGAAAAGATCTTCCGATAATTTTCTATACCTGCCCAACAGATAATCGGCGACAACATAAGCCCTTACTTCTTTTGTGTTTTTTGGTTGCACCAGCAGATCGCCTAAGTATTGACGCTCTCTTTCTTCAGGAGTTTCTTTATAGAAATATTTATACAATTTTGTGGTCGTGCGACTCTCCAGAGCCAGGGAGAGAAAGGCCGCACCCAATGCAAGTATTACTAAAATATAATGCAGGCTTGCAAGCAGACCGGACATCAATATGATCGATACAATGTTTCCGGAGAGTCCCAGTATCGACCACGTCAGGTCACCGGGTCGCCAGTTCACGTCTCGCTTAGCTCTCGCAAGACGGTCATGCCAGTCAGAATTATCAAAATGTCCAAGGTCTACTTGCGACGCTTTCTCTAATAAACGTCGCTCAGCCTCCAACTCTACTCGCCGAACATACAAGTTTCGTCCAAAGCCCATGTAGGCGCCTACTGCCCGTTGTATCACAAACGTGAGCCATAAACCAACTACGATGTAAAGAACATCGTTGAATTGCATGGCATGCAAATGTGCTTCTGCAATTTTATTGACAAGAACAGAACCGAGGTAAACAGAAATGGGCGGCATGATAGCATTGAACATCCCGAGTAATGAATAACGGATCAACAAACGTGGTGAAGCCGCCCATGCAAGCGTCATTGCATGACCAAGATTTTTTCTTACCCTCTTAAGACGACTGGTCTTAATGATTCTCGGCTCCTCCATCTCTACAAGTTACGAAGAGATCGAGGAAGAAGTCAGAATATAGAAGTCGGAATATAGAATTCAGAATGCCGTATAGCACTGGAATGCATAATTCACTCATTACTCATTATTACTCATTCCTAAACTCCAAACTGTTGTAGGTGGTGATCAAGATGCTTGTACATTGCCTTGCTCCATTGCTGTTTTGTTAGTTTGCCAAAGAAAGGATGAATTTCATTTTTAATATTTTCTTCGTTGAAATCATTGATCATAACAAGGATGCTCTGCTTTTCTTTTTCAAAATTTTTTTCATGGCCGGTCATCACAAAGGAAGGATCCGTGGGCAAATTGTGTTTGAAGGGCTTTTCATTATAGGTACCTCGCTTGACAAAACGCCCTACAATTCTTCCGAAAAATGTTCTCGGCAGAGTATGAACACCCAAAGCACTCCCCATTGGCATTTGCAAAATGAGCCAGCATTTGTGCAACGTTCATTTTACCCCACAGAGGTTGTGTTTGCGATGTGAGCTTGCTGATCCGGGCAAGAATATCGTCTTTAACACCAGGATCAAACAGATCTTTAAGTTCCATCCTCGAAAGTTTTTAATAAAACAAGGTAAAGTTTTTTGTCGCGG
>DASYSW010000270.1:0-3064 GCA_036002905.1 Chitinophagaceae bacterium | reverse complement strand
CTGCGATCCTGCTTGTTCGGCGATTTGAATTATCGATCGGTAAAATATCATCATCAAATTTTGAGCGTTCCCAATCATCCGGATTTGCTCTTCCTTTTTTTGCGGCGATACCAGACGCTGATTGCACAAAAGAAAATCCGTTTATGGTAGCGAGAGCATTTGCATCCGATGTTTGAATAGTGACAGCATTCAACCATTTCGAAATGTTTAAGATGGTTACATTGGGCACATCTTTTATTTGCGTAACATAAGATGGATTGACCGGCAGGTCAGTGCTGTCAAGGGCGATGTTATACCTTGACCTGCGATCAATGGCACGCTGGGATAGATAAGCAGAGGGATTTGAGAGAGAAAATGGAGAGGCGTTTTTATCTTTTAGTTTTATGATGTAGCGGGTAACTTGCGCGTCGGTACGATCAAAAAAAAATCCGCTCAATAAAACGCTCAAAAGAAAATATTTCATCAGGTGCTCACTTTAGAGTACTATCATCAAATTTAATCAAAAAAAGCAGGAGGGTTCGCCCGGTTATTGCTAATTATGATCGACCATCCACATTTTGATTCCAAAGCCTACTTTGAATGGATCATAGGTGATATTGGGTGGGTTGCCCGATGGATTTGGTTGTTGTTCCCAGAGTGTAAGTTCGCGAAATACAAGACCTACATTTTTTGAATACATTTCGCGGGATATACTGACCGATCCATAATCAGAAGGATCGGTGACAGGATCTGTGTCGTCATTCTCTGTGACTGTATAGACATCGTTATACGTTTGGTCCTCTATGGTTGCGATCGATTGGATGGGGCCATCAAAATAAAATTGCCAATCACCCATATTATCATCATTGCTGAAATTATATGTATCGCCGTATGGATCTTCGGCGAGGTAAGTATTGCCCTTCCATTCAGTTCCATCGCGGACGGGGAGAACGATCTTTATCACACGCATATTATCTTCTATTACTTCTACATGATCATCGAGAATAGTGACGGAATAAGAACCATTGGGTTGCCATGGCTGTGTGCCCGTTGTATCTGAGAGGTAAGTGAAAACGCGATAACCTGGTCTGCCGAGATTGTCGGTAATAGCCGTATCAACTACGTGTTTTACAAGATAGCTATGTATTTCAGTGTTTCGGCCAAAATTCGTAAACACCGTGGAATCGAGGCGGTACGTTATATATTTCCCTTTCTCAAGAGGCATGATGAGCTCCGTCAGACGTTCCTTTTGGAAATCTGGATTAACAGCGTCTTCCTTTTTGTTGCAGGAATAAATGAGAATGCCCATAAAAAGCAGGAAAACAGAGCTGGTAAGCGGTGATATTCTCATAAGATGGTGAACAAGTTTTTTAGGTACAAATTCAGATTTAAAACTACAAACAAAAAGCGGGGACTCATAGCTCCCCGCTTAAAAACGTATTTATGATGGCTTTATTGCCTTAGTGTCAACTGTTTGGACGTTGTATGATCCCTCCTCCGATCACATCGTCCTGCTCATAAAACACTGCACTTTGGCCCGGTGCAATACCCTTGGCGTTTTCATAAAACCGCACTGCCAGCGCGTGCCTCATTGAAGCTTGCCCGGTTACAGCATATAAATTTGATAATGTTCCCTTATCCTTATAGCGGATCTTCGTCATTGCCTCCATGCCCGGAGTAAGAGACTCGTATTTGATGAGATTTAGTTTTGCTACGGTCATTTCATTTTGCTCGAGATCTTCTTCAGCGCCCAACATGACGGTATTGTTGTCGGGATCAATTTTAGTTACAAAGACAGGTTTGCCGAAAGCGATATCCAGCCCCTTTCGTTGACCGATTGTGTAAAAGGGATATCCTTTGTGCTGACCCAAAACATTTCCATGTTTGTCGATGAAATTTCCGCCATTTACTTTTTCCTCCAGTCCTTCAACGCGCCTTTTTAGAAATCCCCGATAATTATTATCGGGAACAAAACAGATCTCATAGCTTTCCGATTTTTTCGCCAAATCGGGATAACCATAATCAAACGCCATTTGCCTGATCTGTGTTTTGCGATATCGACCGAGCGGTAACAGGGTTCTGCTTAAAAGATCCTGTTGCAACCCCCACAATACATAGCTCTGATCTTTTGTTTCATCAACTGCTTTGCTTACAACAAATCTTCCATTGTCGTGTTGGCGGATTTTTGCATAATGCCCGGTCGCAATAAAATCACAGCCAAGCGCATCTGCTCTTTTCAACAATGCCCTCCACTTTATATGAGTATTGCAAAGCACGCAAGGATTTGGCGTACGGCCGGCAAGATATTCTTCGACAAAATTATCGATAACGAAGTCTCCGAATTCTTCGCGGATGTCAAGGATAAAATGGGCAAAACCGTGTTGTACGGCGGCCATGCGTGCATCATTAAAGCTGTCGAGGTTGCAACAACCGGTTTCTTTCTTACTGCCGCCACTGCTTGCGTAGTCCCATGTCTTCATGGTAATACCCACCACTTCATAACCCTGGTCATGAAGCATCAAGGCGGTAACCGTGCTATCGATCCCGCCGCTCATTGCCACTAAGACTTTTCCCTTTGCACTCATAAAAAAATCTTCAGATTAGATCAAGCTGCAAATGTACAAAAACCTGCGTCACCGGGAGGCATGTCTGCTTTTAGAAATAGAAGTTTTTCTTAAATTAACAGAGAGATATGTCCCCCACCGCAACCAATCATTTGAGCATGTTCATGTTGTTTGTTTTTCTGCAAACAAATTATTTTTCTTTTTCTCAAACGACTTCATATCCCATTCATAACTGGGCAAAAATACTTCGTGAAAAAAATGCTCCCGGTGTCGCGGGTGCCCGCGAGATCCTGGACGCGCTGGCACATAAGGATTCATCCGAAGGCGCTTCATTGTTCAGTCAACTTGAAATGGAAAGCAGTGCATCAGATAAATATTTTATCGCTCGCTTAGCAATCATAAAGGCATGGTGGGTCCACAATTATAGAAGAAACGATATGAAAGTGTTGCTGAAAAACCTCGCGAATAAGGCTTTAATTGCTGCCTACGAGACCAACAATGATTCTCTTATTTCCTATGTT
>DASYSW010000269.1:0-2975 GCA_036002905.1 Chitinophagaceae bacterium | reverse complement strand
CATCGGTGTCGATCGTAATACCACCGGGCACAAACTTTTCTGTCGTTTGTATCTTTACTTGTGATATTGAAGCATCTGGTAGAAGTTTTTGAAGGCTATTGTAAACAGCGTCTATATTGCCTCCACAAGTGATATAAATGCTGTCAGATGGGTCCGCGCAAATTCCCCAAATGGATATCTGGAAGCTGGCTGCGGTTAGCATTGTTGGCGTGGAAGGTTGGCCTCCGATAACGTCCCCAGGTGTGTCGGGCTGATTGTCGGCAGGCTGGGTTTCACCGGGTATCACGTTTCCTTCTCCTGACCATTCCAACTCCCAGGTATCCCCATGTATCTTTTGCGAATCTATTGAGCCGTCTTGTGGAAAGGAGGAGGTCCCACCAAACAAAATGAGAACAGATCGACTTGTATCATAAGTCATACCGTGTCCCCATCGAGCGGAGGGTCCCATATCACTTTCCTGGTACCAACGACCGTGACTCCATTGCCATGTGTCTCCGTAAATCTTATTGACAAGATCGCATCCCCCAAACAGCGCGGTTCGCAAGCCGTTGAATGCAGTCGTTGAATAGATACGCTGGGTAGGTCCGAAGCTTGTCACCTCTATCCACCTGCTTCCATCCCATTTCCACGTATCTCCTAATGATGATTCAGCATTGAAACCACCGAAAAGAAGCAACTCATTTTGAGCAGAGTCAAAAATCATGACATGTCTTGCTCGTGCCGGGCCAAAACTTTCTACTTGTATCCATACTGTTCCGTTCCATTCCCAGGTGTCCTTCAGTAACTCGTGTGCAATTGATTCACCTCCAAAGAGAATCAGTTTGCCCCGGGTAGAATCGAATACCATCGCATGACCAGCACGTGACGAAGGACCCGCGTTAGCTATCTGTATCCAATTTGTTCCATTCCACTCCCAGGTGCCATCATCGTATCCATCGCCGGTGTTGCCGCCGAAGAGTACGACCCGTTTTTGTAAACTGTCATAAATCATGGAATGCTTTGAACGGGGAGAAGGTCCGATATCTGTAAGCTGGATCCAATTCTTCCCATTCCACTCCCACGTATCGTTCAAAAGACCCTTGGTTATTGAATCCCCACCGAATAGAATAGTTTTACGCCTTTCAGGGTCATAGACAATGGAATGATGGATGCGTGGCCTGGGGCCGAAATTTTGTTTCTGAATCCAAAATGATTTTGACATGTTACCTCCGAAATTTTGAAGATGGTTAACTGATAGATTAATGATTCCACCTTAGTAGAATGTTGCATATTAATCCTGTTTATCAATTCGAAGGTAGTAGGGGGTGATATTGTACTGAAACTGAATTTTGCAATTGGTGATTCTGAATTAGTAATTTTTGCCAAACGCAGAATATTCCGACTGGTCTCGCTTCGCTAAACCGTGCTGTCCTTGTACAAGCAATGAAAGGAAAGAGTGATCAATGGCGGATGCGAGTTGTTCATTTAAAAACAATCGTTTTATTATTATAAACAAACACCCGGTCTTCAAAAAGCATTTTCAGTGCTTTTGCGAGAACAGCTTTTTCTATTTCTTTCCCGGCGCTGATCATATCGTCAATGCTATAGTTGTGATCAACGGGTATGATCTGTTGTTCAATGATTGGTCCTTCATCGAGGTCGTTCGTAACAAAATGTGCAGTGGCACCAATTATTTTTACGCCTCGTTTATAGGCCTGCATATAAGGTTTAGCGCCGGCAAAGGCGGGCAAAAATGAATGATGGATGTTGACGATCTGCATCGGAAATAATTCAACAAACGCCGGGGAGAGTATCCGCATAAATTTGGCAAGCACCAAAAAATCACTTTGATGTTTTTTTATTCCCGCCAGCAGTTCTGATTCAAAGTTCTCTTTGCTCTTGCCTTCATGATTTATGCAAACGAACGGAATGTCGAATCGTTTGCAAATGTCTGCCAGGACATCGTGATTGCCTATGACGCATTGAACCTGGGCACCTAAAGTTTTGAAATGGTTTCTTACCAGTATGTCGCTGAGACAATGATATTCTTTTGTTACAAGTACAATGATCTTCTTCTCTGGCTCGGGGTTTATTTTTATAAAAGCGTTTTGGGGCAGAACCAAATGCAAATCCTTCAAAAGAATTTCCGGGTCATGCTCTTGCTCACAGACCAGCCGGGCAAAAAATTGTTTGGCTTCTACATCCACAAATTCCCGCATTGACACGATATTGATGTTTTTCTGCGCCATCAATCCGGAAATGGCAGCAACCAATCCGACCCTGTCATTGCATTGGATGAGGATGATCATATTTTCAAGGTAAAATAAGTTTTCACGAAATAAAAATTAAGCTGCTGTTGGAGTCCTCGCCAATAACCATTATTCACTGATAATTTTCCTCTTGCCACCTTTTCTCTTGAAGTGACTATTGCTTTCCTTGTCGCGAACAAAGAAAGTAACCAAATCTGTCTGCCTGTAGGCAGCGAAAATTCAAGGCAAATCTCCCGCACGTGCGCAATTCCGTGGGATTTGGCGGGCCCACACATAATTTCCAGAACTACTGACTGCCACTTGCGCGGATCGGCTGTGCTTCTTTTGCCCAGGCAAAGAACGGAGAAAGCGGCGACCGGTTAGTACCCAATTTTTGTTGCTGTCGAATCACTCGTTCCTGTGCCGCCCGTATAACCAGGGGTTTTTTTCGTCGCGATCGAATCAGCTGTACCTGTCCCTCCTGTGTAATTAGTCCCGATTCTCGAAATCATTCCCCGATCTTTTGTGCATGCTACAAAAATTATTATGCCAGCGATTGCGAGAATGGTTTTAAACATTTGATTTGTCTTTTTCATAATCGTAAGTTTTATTTTTTTAAAAGCTTTACGATGTAAAACTATTGTCACCATGAACGGTATTCTAATTGATTCCCGGGACGTTGTATCCTGCAATTACTATAAATCAGGTATTGTCAGTGCCGGGAAAGGTTTAGCCGGCATTATTTGC
>DASYSW010000268.1:0-6806 GCA_036002905.1 Chitinophagaceae bacterium | reverse complement strand
TTGAGATATCATCAAATGTTTATTCCAAAATGGGCGGAAGAAGTAAAGAAAACTGCGCCAACAGGAGCCGATCTTCAAAGTTGGAGGTATTGATGCGATTATCGAAAATACTGGCTTGAGTTTACAAACTCAAGGCTTCGTAATCCAAGCGCTTTTCTCCCACAATAAAATCCTTTCTTTATCTTGCGCACCACAAAACTTTAATTGCTATATGAAAAATGTGATTGTATCCTTTTCAATCTTCGTGATCTTACTCTCCTGCAACTTATCTGTCCAGGCCCCTGGAACAACTTCAACAAAAAAACCAATAGAAGGGACATGGAAGCTCCTGACCGGTACATTGATAGAAAAAGGTGATACCGTGGTTACTGACTATACAAAAGGAAAATCGTTCATCAAGATCATCAATGATGATCATTTTGCATTTTTAACTCATGACCTGAACAAAGGGAAAAATGCTGACTCGATGTTCGTGGCCGGTGGCGGAGGTTATTCCTTTCACGACAGCTCGTACACTGAACATCTTGAATATTGTAACGACAGGCAATGGGAGGGAAATGATTTTTCATTTACCGTGACCATTAACAATGATACTTTACTTCAAAAGGGCATCGAGAAGATTGACAGCCTTGGTGTAAACAGGCTAAACATTGAGAAATATATCCGGTTAAAATGAAAGGACTTAACTTTCATTTATCCCGCCGTCGTCACGATTTCCACCGGAACTCCTTTGCTTATTGTTTGATAAACGACACAATACCTTTCTGTGAGCTGAATCAATTTTTCTTTTTGTTCGGGCATTGCATTTGAAGTTAAATCAAAATAAAGACGAATCGATCTGAATCCAACCGGGACCTCTTTTGAAACTCCGAGTGTTCCCCGGAAGTCAAGGTCACCTTCCGCGCGTACGTGGCCTTCACTGATCTCAATTCCAATAGCAGTGGCCACTGCACTTAAGGTCACACCGGCGCAAGCCACGAGCGCCTCGAGAAGAAGATCTCCCGAGCAGGCCAGAAAACCAGTACCACCGGTTGCCGGATGCAGACCTGCTTCAACCATCGCACGTCCGGTATCCACTTTACAGGATATTCCGTCCCCAATCTTCCCTTTTGCTTTTAAAGTGATCAAAGCAGATTGCGGTTCTTGCCGATATTTTTCTTTCAAGGGAGATTGTATGTTTTTTAAATCCGCAGCATTCATGAGACGATGTTAATTTAAAATTGAAGGTAAACCCTGTTGTGAAATCTGAAAAATTTGCAAACTGGTTCTATTCCAAAAATGAAAAAAAACTGTCCCGATATATCGGGACAGTAAACCGCCAACATGTTACTAATCGATAAAATTTCAATCCAGGTCTACCGTCGGATTGGTCCAGTTAAAAGCGCCGTCGGGATTGAATTTCCAAACCCATGCATGTACAAGCCAGAACGGAAAACCGGAATCATCTTTCCACACATCTGCAGAGCCCGTAAAACCTTCGGGCAAAGGATCTGTAAGTGGTATTGCATATTCAACAGCTACCAGTTCCGGGTTACCCGTATCAAGTCCATTATAAACAAGTATCTCAGGTTTCCTGATGTCGAATACTCCATCTACGAGGCTTGTGTTCATAAAGTGATGCCCCATGTTCGGCACATCAACGTTTATGTTTGAGTAGCCATCCTTTTTCGCATTTTCTATGTTCCGATACCTGGCCGTTGCGGCACGGGCCTGTTGCAACTCCCATACAGTTTGAGAAGGAAGTCCATAATCATTCACAATGTTGCCCTCTGGACTTTCCGAGTGCTTGTTCACGCTTTGAGCGCCGTCAACTGTCGTCTTTGTTGCTTCTTTTTGACAACCGACAAACAAAAGTGTAGCCAGGACAAGCGCAACACCATATGTGAATGGGTGTACAAAAGATTTGCCTTTGCAGTGCAATGCACCGCCCAATAAACTTTTCATTGTATTTGGTTTTGGTTAAGAAATAAGGTTAAAATGTAAAAGATCGCAGCGAAATACGCCAGTGGAATTGTTAGCGGGCGGTGGCAGTAGCAGGGCTGATCACTGAAGAAATTTCCATAATGTAGTTGGCCGGGAATCCGCCTTTCTTCGCATGCTCCCTGATCAACTCTTCGTTTTCGGCCTTATAAACGCAGTAGATCTTGTCTCCCGTTACATAACTCTGCAGCCATTCAATCTCCGGGCCCATTTCCTTGAGCACTTTGCATGAAGTCTGCGAGATGGACTTTAATTGTTCTGGCGTCAATTTACCTGCATCGGGAATGTCTCTTTCAATTAAATAAGTCTTCATTACTTTAGAATTTGTGGTTTTCGAGTTGTGCGTCCCGGCGGTTTTTTGAGCAAAAGATGGAAATCCTGCGAAAAAAATGATCACAACAAATAGCGTAAAGCGGTTGATAATTGTTTTCATAACAGTCATATTTTAAACTTATAAGATGGTTAAAGATAGTATCAACAAAAAGTGAAGTACTATAACAAATCATCCAATAAATGGAAAATGCCATGGAACAAATCGTCCAATAAATGGTAAAATTGATTCGCGGAAAAAATGATCAATGCAACAGGTCAAGATAAGCAATTGGAAGAAGGCCGTATTTCTTTTTAAAACATTTGGTGAAATAGGAAGCACTGGTAAACCCGGAATCAAATGTTATTTGAGCGATCGTATGGCAATGTTTTTTCATTGACTCTCTTGCTTTTTCAAGCCTGAATTCTTTTAAAAGCAGGTTGGGTGATAGCCCGGTTAACATTGTGGCTTTCCTATACAATTGTGATTTACTCATTGTCATGGCCTGGCAATATTCAGGGACATCAAAATCTGCATCTTGCCAATTTTCCTCAAGGGTGTTGAACAAAAGCCCCAACAGACTTTCGTCCTGGGGTAACAAACTGAAAAACTGTTTTTCTTTTTTCGGAAGATGATCCTTTGCAATGAGGTCCTTCACTGAGTTGGTGATAGCAATGCTGTGTTCGCCCGCAACGTCACACAAATAGTTCGCTAGTTGTATAGTGTCCCCAAACAACTTATTACTTTTTTCAATCGGCTCACCTGCGTTAATACAAATTTTGAAACCAATCGCGGGAATAGCTTCTCCCTTCATCTCTTCCAGGATTGATAGTGCACATGAAGCCGCTTTTGACGCCGAAGTAAATGAAATAATAAAACCACTGCCCACCTGCTCTACCTCCTGGCCACCATGCAATGAAATATTTTTTCGTATAACCCGGTTATGCAGGTCAAGCACTTTATCGATTACTTCGCTCCCAAATTTGTATCGCAATAATACCGGGTCAGTCACCTTGGTCAGCACAAGTACCCGAAACGACGGATCGTTGAAAATTTTTAATCCATCTCCTGATGTCCCCGCGTCGGCAGGATCATAGATCCGTCCCAAAAAAGATTCAACAAGTGTATCGCTGACTTCGATTATTTTATTAGGGATTAAGCCATGCGCCTTGCAATGCATCTCTTCCACGGCTTGTTTATTGGGAGCTTCAATAAGGCAAAATATGGTTTCTCTTTGTTCATCTATCCAATAGGTCATGCATTTACACTCATATTCTTCCTGGTGAAGTAAATCTTTCCGGTGAGCCTCTGCAACATCCTTTGCTCTAACTCCGGGGACAATATGAACGTCCATGTAAATAGGCATAAATCAAGTACAAATGAAGGTAATGTTTTTCCCTAAACGACTGCTAGTGTTAAAACAGTTGCTCGGTGACCTAATGCTTGCTTGACAAGATATGATCCTGGATGCCTTTGTCGAACAATGGTTAAGATAGGTCCGGTGTTTGCCCACGTACTATTATGCGTTTGATGATCTTGCTTTTCCTTGCTGTTTGTTTTGCTTCTTTGTTTTGCCAGGGCCAAACTGTTGACTCTCTATTTATCACTACTTCCGATTCCGTGAGGCTGTTTGTCAAACGGTCGGGTACAGGCTGCCCGGTTCTGTTCGTTCATGGTGGCCCGGGATCTAATTCCTTTTATTTTGAAAAAGAAGGAGGCGATGTATTTTCAAAAATTGTGCAGATCATCTATCTCGACCAACGCGGCTGTGGAAGATCTGATTCTGCCATGAATGGTGATTATTCGCTTGGCCGGGTTGTAAAGGATTTTGACGAAGTGAGGCAAAAGCTAGGATACAAGCAATGGATCGTGATGGCTCATTCCTTCGGTGGGATACTCGCTACTCAATATGCGACCAATTACCTGCCCACTATCAAGGCAATGGTTTATCTCAATTGTACGGTGAACTTACCCGCCACAGCAGCAAGCGGACTCGCCAGGGGGGTTGAAATCCTGGGCAATAAGCCCGACGATGTAAAATATTTTCTGAACGACTCGATCCCAGTTTTGAAGCGATGGGGGGAAATATTTGGAAGGTTAAATGAAAAGAACCTAGTTTACAAATTAATGTTTGATAAAAAAGAAAGTAAAGAATATGATGACAGCCTGATGGCTTTGCCTTTTCTAAAATATGTTTATGCGCGCCGGCTTTGGAGTTACCCTGAGTATTTTGATGATTTTTCTTTAAAGACCTTCCAAATAACCGTTCCAGTCCTGGTTATTAGCGGAACAAGAGACTACACTATCGGTGTTGATCACTATAAGTTGATGCATTTTCCAGATATGGAAATAAAATTTGTTGAGGGCGGACATGCATTGTATTACGAACACAATGCAGAACTATACGGTTCTGCTTCCCCCTTTCTGAAAAAATATGGGAGGTGACGTTTAAAGGTTTCTCAAACCCTGCGCTTACCACCAACTAGTAGAACTACTACTCCGGCAGCCAAAATAAAACCGCCGGCATAGTTGGGCCACGCGACCGTATGCTTTTCCTTTTTATTGATCTCCACCGGCCCGGCATCCACAACTTTTTCCTTCCGGGTAAATGTAACATTCCCGAATACAAACATCAATATTCCTAATACGATAAGAATGATTCCTAAGATTTTCATATCAAGTTTTAGTTTATGGTAACAAAATTATGCCAGCAAAGAAACCTTTTGATTTGGAAAGCGACTTCTACAGCCTGAATGTGGATTTTTCTCTTCATTTTTTTCCTTTCCGATAAAAAAACCAAATCACTTCACTGTTTAACACTTCTGGTCTTTAATTTGTAAAAGATATTATTCGAATGGAGAATTGTTGATCTTTATCCTATGTCATTTGCACTGAAGGCGAAGAAGAATCAGTTAACATGAAAGTTCGCTGCTACTTAAAAACCTGTGAGAGTAAATCTGAGTAGTTAACTTTTTGACTGATTTTATGAATGAAACGAAGAAATGGTATATAGCCTACACCCGGCCTGGACACGAGAAAAAAGTAACGGAAAGTTTAAGTAGAAAAAAAATCGAATGTTATTGCCCTCTTAATAACATCATTCATCAACCATTTTACAGGAAAAAGACAGTACCAGAGGTTTTATTCTGCTCGTACAGCTTTGTCAGGATTTGTGAAACGCAAATCCCGGAGTTAACGAGGGTTAATGGAATTATCAATTTCGTCTGCTGGCTAAACAAACCGTTCATTGTCCCGGATCAGGAAATCGATGTTATCAGGGAATTTCTACATGAGTATGGAACAGTAACGATGGAAAAGATCGGTATTGATGAGAATGCCAGGTTCCCGAAAAACATCCCGATTGACCATAAAGAAACCGGGATTTTTGTAACGAATAGCACAGCGACGGCCATACTTCCGTCTCTTGGCTACGTGATGACTGCGGAGATGAAACCGGCAACCATCGAAATACCAGTTCCGCAATTATTACCCTTCCTACCAAGATTACGCTCAATAATGGACAAGATCGTTGGGTGATCGCTTCGCGAAAGGTTGCGAAAAATCTTACAGCAGGATCAGTTGACCCAAATGATAGCTCATGTGATTAGTCCGGTTAATCACAACGTTCAATTTATTTCTGTGAGGCTCTTTTAAAAAGTCCTCATCTGAAACAGCCATATGTCTTTTGAACCATCCTTCCGGTGAAACGGACTGAACATGTTTAGAAAGCTCGGCATTCACTGCTTTTAAATGTCCTTTTAGCTCAGTCACCGACGGCATGGGCAACCCAGATTTATCTGGTTTTGTAATAAATATATCAGCCAGGTGGGGAAACAATTTCTCTCCAAAGCCCAATAGTGGCAACATCGCATCACTGATGGCGACCAGGTGTCCGACAAGATAAATCCCGGTGTTCTTTCCAGGTGCAATTTCCATTGAAAGTTGTTCATCCCTGACGGATGACAAGAACTTAATAAAATTGTTGTTTTGCTTATCCCATTCTGCGATTACCATTTTGATAAATAATTCCGGTTGCATATGTGATCCATGTTTAATGATTTGATCATGTAAATTACGGACATGGTAGAAGAAGTACCCGACAATTATCTGAACGGGATTTGTACATTTACTTCGCAACCATCTCCCGGTGCCGAAAAAATTTTTACCTGGCCATCCAGCACCTGGACCCTTCGTCTAATGTTTTCAAAACCTATCCCATTCTTTTTTGCACTGAGATTAAAACCTTCCCCATCATCCTTGATCGACATTTGAATGTTATCTCTGTTATTTCTGACGCTTATGAAAACCGACGAAGCCTTTGCATATTTTACAATATTATTGAATTGTTCCTGGAGAATGCGATAAAGCGTAAGCTGGACATCATTACTGACAGGTTGCGTGAATTCATCGAGCCGGTAGTATACTTTTAGTTTATTGGTAGCATTCATTGTATTTACAAGGATTTCTATTTTTTCCTCCAACGGAATGGTTGAATCAATGGATGGAGCGAGCTGGT
>DASYSW010000267.1:0-20342 GCA_036002905.1 Chitinophagaceae bacterium | reverse complement strand
AGTGGGGAAGCACGAACTCCTCTTCGCAATTGCTCGTAAAACTTTCTCCGGGAACGTCCCCGGTCCTCGTAACAAAGCAAATAAATGGTTTATATGCTAAACACAAGAAACCTGATCCCGAAGATCACAGCACAACAGCCTTTGTTCTCCAACCCTTTCATGATATTCATTTTAATACCACTTATCATAGTTTTGGTGAACGCACCGCTAACACATCTGTTTTATACAGCTTGCTCGCGGTAGCGACTTTCCTGCTTTTACTCGGTTGTATCAACTTCATAAATCTCACAACAGCGCAAGCTTCCCAAAGGGCCAAAGAGATCGGCGTCCGCAAAACAATGGGAAGCACAAAACGGCAACTTATCTTCCAGTTCTTAACTGAAACATTCCTGTTGACTGTTTGTGCAACGATCATGTCGATCCTGATTAGCCCACTGTTGCTAAAAGTTTTTTCTGCATTCATACCAAAAGAACTTCATTTCAGCATGCAGCCTGGTATTGCGATATTCTTATGCTTATTAGTAATCACCGTAAGCCTTTTATCCGGGTTTTACCCCGCCCTTGTACTGTCTTCATTTAAACCGGTAACAGTTTTGAAAAGGCAAACGGCTTCTCCCGGGAGCAAGACGGGCAAATTATGGCTGCGGAAAACATTGACCGTTTCACAATTTGTCATTGCCCAGGTTTTTATTATTGGCACTATCCTCGTCAGCAAACAAATAAGTTATACACTCAGCAAGGATCTCGGCTTTAAGAAAGATGCCATCGTGTACCTGAACACAAATTACTATGACACCGTGCAGTCGCATCGTTTCGTGCTAATGGAAAAATTAAAGGCGATTCCGGAGATAGCAATGACCAGTCTCTCTAATAATCCTCCTTCCGGCAACAGCATTTGGACCAGCTCCATGAAGTATAAAGATGGGAAGAAAGAACTGGAAACAGAAGTCCAGGTAAAACTGGCTGATACAAATTATCTGAAGCTCTTCAATATAAGATTACTCGCAGGAAATAACTTATCCAACAACGATACTATAAGAGAAGTTGTGATCAATGAAGCCTATTTGCGGGCATTGGGATTCAGGGATCCGCATGAGGCCATTGGAAAGTTAATTGAATGGGATCATAAAAATTTACCCATAACCGGTGTAGTTGCGGACTTTCACCAGCGGTCACTACACGAGGCGATCACGCCATTATTACTTACAACTTTGCCGAATCAGATGCGTGCCATCAATATCCTCCTGCAGCCACAAAATGCCGAAGGCACTCTATGGAAAACAGCCATCAGCAAAATAGAGAAAGCGTGGAAACAGGTATATCCCGAAGACGATTTTGAATGTGTATTCCTGGATGATACAATAAAAGAATATTATACCGCCGAAAAGAATATATCTAAACTATTAATGTGGGCAACAGGCCTGGCAATATTTATCAGTTGCCTTGGGCTCCTGGGTTTGGTAACCTACATCACTCACCAGCGTACAAAAGAGATCGGCGTACGAAAAGTGATCGGCGCAAGTGTTTCGCAAATAATTTCCCTGCTTTCAAAAGATTTTCTAAAACTGGTAGTCATTGCATTTGTAATTGCGATACCTATTGCATGGTGGGGTAGCTATAAGTGGTTGCAAAATTTTTCGTACAAAACAAACATTAGCATATGGATATTTTTCCTGGGTGGCTTGATCATGTTTTCAATGGCGCTGCTAATACTGTGTATAAGGACATTCAGAGCGGCAGCGGCTAACCCGGTGAAATCGTTACGAACGGAATGAAATCGTGAGTCGTCAGTCGTGAATTGGCGGCTTAACGTAAAACGTACAACTTAAAACTTATAATGTGTTAAAAAACTATTTCAAGATCGCCTTACGGAACCTTGCCAGGCATAAAATTTACGGCTTGATAAATGTGATAGGCCTGGCTATGAGCATGGCTTGTGGTATCATCATATTTACGCTGGTGAAATATCATTTAAGTTTCGACAATTTCCACAAGGATTCCGGTCGCATCTACCGGTTTGTAACAGAGCAGCACAGGGATGATATAAGCTATGCCGGAAGTGTGCCGCCAGCATTCGGAAAAGCTTTTCGTAACGATTATGCATTTGGAGAAAAAGTAGCCCGGGTTGTAACCTACCATGATGCGTTAATTAATATTGAGGAGGGTACCGAGCTTAAAAAGTACAACGAAAAAGAAGGCCTTGGAATTGCTGAGCCTGAATTCTTTGATATATTCAACTTTCCTTTCTTACAAGGTGATAAGAAAACCGCACTTAGTGAACCAAATACCGCGGTCCTTACTGAACGGTTGGCCAAAAAATATTTTGGCAATGCAAACCCGATCGGTAAAACATTCAAGCTTGAAAACAAAACCATCTTTAAAGTAACCGGTATACTAAAAGATATACCTATAAATACGGACCTCAAATCGGAGATTTATGGTTCGTGGGCAACGATGAAAAGCATGAATGAATGGCTTGCCGATGACAATGCATGGGGAGGAATTACAACCGAACTCCAATGCTTTACCCGTCTTCGTCAAAATGCTTCGACGGCACAGATCGAAAAATTATTAGCGGCTTATGTAATGAAATACCGGCCCAAAAGCAAGAATGTTCATCATTATAAACTACAGCCCTTATCAGACGTACATTTTGACAGCCGGTATGGTGGAGTCATGGAAAAACGCAACTTATGGATTTTATCCTTTGTCGGCCTTTTCCTGATCATTACCGCCTGTGTGAATTTTGTAAATCTCGCGACCGCACAAGCGTTACGCCGTTCGAAAGAAGTGGGTATACGCAAAGTATTGGGCAGTCTGCGTGGACAATTGTTTCGCCAATTTGTTGCTGAAACAGGAGTGATAACTATTATTGCCACCGTTGTTGCAATTGGTATCGCTTACCTGGTTTTGCCGTATGTAAATACCTGGTTTAAGGCAGAGATGACCATCCATCTCTTCACGGATATCAAATTGCTGCTGTTCATTCCATTACTTATACTTGTAGTAACATTCCTGGCAGGATCATATCCGGGTCTTGTATTATCACGGTTTCAGCCCGTAACTGCATTAAAAGGGAAATTATCCCGTCAAAATATAGCCGGCTTTAATACCCGTCGTTGTTTAATTATTTTCCAGCTTACCATTTCTTTAATACTGATCATTGGAATGATCGTTATCACGAGACAGATGTCATACATAAAGCAATCTGACCTCGGCTTTGATAAAGACGCCATAGTAATGATACCGCTGGGTTCTGATTCAGTGGGCACGGCGCAAAAGACGCTGCAAAATGAGTTCATAAATATTCCCGGCGTAAAAAATGTATCCTCCTGCTTTGAGGCACCTGCATCCGAAAACACATGGAGTACCTCTATACGATTTGATACAAGAACTGAAGATGAATTATTCAAAGTAAACATGAAGGCAGGTGATGAAAATTATATCGGCACTTTTGGATTGCAATTGGTTGCAGGCAGAAATATTTTTCCTTCAGATACAGTTCGTGAATTCGTTGTCAACGAAACACTGGTCAAAAAGCTGCAACTAAAATCCCCGGAAGATGCGTTAGGCAAAAAAATATATTTCCAGGGCGGTTCAAAATCGGCACCCATTACAGGTGTGGTGAAAGATTTTCACGATCAATCTTTTCATTCTGACATAAATCCTGTTTGCATTACTTCCTACTCGGAGAACTATGGAAGTTATGCGGTAAAGGTCAATATGAAAAATATTCGAACTGTTCTGCCCACTCTTGAAAAAAAATGGAGCAGCATGAATCCGGGAAAAATTTATGAATACCAGTTCCTGGATGAACGAATTGCTGAGTTTTACGAAACAGAACAAACTATACTGAAAATGGTCCGCGCATTTTCACTAATAGCGATCATCATTGGTTGTCTTGGCCTTTATGGCCTGGTATCATTTATGGCTGCCCAAAAGACAAAAGAGATCGGCATCCGCAAAGTATTAGGCAGTAACGTGAGCGAAATACTCTGGATATTCGGAAAAGAATTTTCAATACTCATTCTTGCGGCTTTCGCAGTTGCGGCTCCTGTTGCCTGGTGGCTGATGAATGCGTGGCTGCGCGACTTTAAATATCATATCCAGATCGGGGCACTGACATTTATACTGGCAATCGGAATAACAATGGCTGTTGCAATGTTTACCATAGGATGGCAAAGTGTTAAAGCGGCATTTATGAATCCTGTGAAATCTTTACGAACTGAATAATCGAGCTACGAGCCGTGAGCCACGAGCTCATAGCTCAAAGCTAGCAGCTAAAAGCTTTCTTATGTTTAAAAACTATCTCAAAACCGCCTGGCGGAATCTTTCAAAGAGCAGGTTTTATACGCTTATCAATGTAGGTGGTCTTTCGGTGGGTCTCACGATCGGTATATTATTATTGCTCTGGATCCAGGACGAGTTCAGTTACGATAGCTTTCATAAAAATTCGTCGCGCATTTATAAACTTGAAAACATGGTAGGCACCGGTACCAGCCGGCAGTTGTGGTCCGTAACAACAGCCCCCATCGGTGTTCTTGCAAAAAAACAAATCCCTGGTGTGGAAGATGTAGTGCGAATAACTTATAATCCATTCTACGGATTATTTAAATACGGCGATAAAGTATTCAATGAACAAAAGAATCGCTTTACTGATCCATCGTTCTTTTCAATGTTCGATTTCAAAATCGTCAAGGGCGACAAGGGGAATCCTTTTCCAGACAACAACTCGATCGTTATCACGCGTAGTACTGCAGAAAAATATTTTGGAAGTGCAGACCCTATCGGGAAGATCATTGTCGCTGATGACAGTGTGAGTTTCAAGGTGACCGGGATTATCAATGACTTTCCCAAAAACTCGAGCATCGATGGCAATATGTTTTTCCCGATGAGTTTACTCGCTCAAAAAAGATATGCCGGCAATACCGAAGGCAGAAATATTGACAATGATTTTATACAATTTGATTACGACACGTATTTCCTGCTGCAGCCCGGTTTTTCTTTCGATGGTTTCGCTAAAAAATTGCGCGACATTCACCTGGGCATCAAGCCAGACGACACTGACATTGGCTACGTTTGGCTGCCGCTTGAAAAAATGCATTTGTATCACTCCGATGGCAGTGACGGGGGAATCGGCATCATCAGGATATTTATGATCGTGGCCGTACTCATCCTGGCCATCGCCTGCATCAACTATATAAATCTTTCAACAGCACGTTCTATGCTTCGTGCAAAGGAGGTCAGCCTGCGAAAAATTGTGGGCGCCGCAAGGTGGCAGTTGTTCATCCAATTCATTGCCGAAACAATGCTATTGTTCCTTTTCGCAGTTGTAGTGGCTTTGACACTCGTCTACCTTTTAACACCACTGTTCAACCAGGTTTCGTCAAAGAATATTACAGTTGATGTCTTTGATTATCGGATTTGGAAGGTCATATCACTGACCATATTAAGCACCCTTGTCATTTCAAGCATTTACCCTGCTGTCCTGCTGTCATCATTCCAGCCTATCAAAGTATTGAAAGGGAAGATCTCTGCAGGCATTAGTAATGCTGCTTTCAGAAAAGTGCTGGTAGTGACACAGTTTGCATTTTCGGTGATCCTGATCACGGGGACTATTGTCATAGGCAACCAGTTAAAATATATCCGGTCAAAGCAACTGGGGTATGATAAGGAAAATGTACTGTCATTATGGACGATCAATATGTCTACACATTTCGATGCGATAAAGACAGAACTGTTAAAGCAACCAGGCGTCTCTGACGTAACGTGGGCCAGCGTGAATATTATTAACTATGGAGGACAGACAGGTGACAATTCATGGGATGGAAAAGAGAAGGGTGAAACACTTATGCTGAGCCCGATGAATGTCGATAAAAATTTTATTCCATTTTTTAAGATGCAACTGCTGGAGGGATCGGGTTTTACAGGCGACGTTTCTGATTCGATGCACTTCATTTTAAATGAGGCCGCCGTCAAAGCAGCACGTTTAAGCAACCCCATTGGGAAAAAATTCAAGCTCTGGAAAACAGAAGGAACAATCACGGGCGTTGTAAAAGATTTCCATTTTTTATCGATGAGACAAAAAATAAGACCGGCCATCTTCTATTGCCAGTCAAAAAACTATGGGCAGATCTATATAAAGACGAAAGGCAAAAATGTGCCAGGTGTGGTTGCCGCTGCAGAATCTGAATGGAAAAAATATAACCCGGGTTTTCCTTTTGAATACAATTTTTTAGACGACAGGTTCAAAAGTTTGTATGAGTCAGAGCAACGCACCGGGTTGCTTTTTGATATTTTTTCCGGCATTGCCATTTTCATTTCATGTCTTGGATTGTTGGGCCTTGTTGCCTACACTGCACAAATACGTACCCGCGAGATTGGTGTTCGCAAAGTGTTAGGAGCAAGTGTGGGAGGCATCCTGCGGTTACTCGCCTTCGATTTCATGAAGCTGGTTGTCATTGCAATTATCATTGCCACTCCGGTTTCATGGTATTTTATGAACAAATGGCTACAGGATTTTGCTTATAAAATAAATGTCGGCTGGTTTGTATTTGTACTGGCCGGCCTGCTGGCGATGGTGATTGCATTACTAACAATAAGTTTTCAATCGATAAAGGCAGCATTGGCGAACCCTGTGAAATCGTTACGGACCGAATAATCAAGCTGCGAGCCGTGAGCTCATCGCTCAAAGCTAACAGCTAAAAGCTTTATTTATGATCAAAAATTATTTCAAAATCGCATGGCGTAATCTTTCGAGGAACAAGGTTTTTTCAATCATTAACATTGCAGGCTTTGCCATTGGCCTTACCTGCTTTGTCTTGATCGCAGTATTTGTTATTAATGAATTGAGCTACGATCGAAATCCTGCTGAAGCCGTGAATATCTATCGTGTAAACCTATCAGTTACCGGGAATGGTGAAATTGTAGTGTATCCTTTGGCAGATGTTGCGGTTGGTGAAGGAATAAAAAATGCTTTTCCTGAAGTAAAAACATTCACCCGGATCTCTCCTGCAAGTGATTTTGTAAAATACGAGGACAAGCAATTTAAGGAGGAGCATCTCGCATTCGCCGACTCAAATTTCCTACAGGTATTTTCAATCCCGCTGATCGAAGGGAATTCAACGAATGCATTGGTTGAACCAAGTAGCGTCGTAATATCCAGGTCATTTGCTAAAAAATATTTCGGGAATAGTGAAGCCTTAGGTAAATCCTTAACGATCGGCACGTACAATCGGGTTTACAAGGTAACGGGGGTTATTGACAAAGTTCCTGATAATTCGCATTTTCATTTCGATGCTTTTTTAAGCCTGTCTTCATTCAAGATTATTAATAAAACATGGAGTAACCTCGGTTACTATACTTATCTCCTCCTGGATAAAAGCGCTGATCCAAAAACGCTTGAAGCAAAGTTTCCGCAGCTGGTTGCGAAATATGTTGTACCTGAAATCCAACATGACATGGGTGTAAGTCTTGCGGAGGCGCAAAAATCAGTGAATACTTTTCGTTTTACATTGCTACCGCTCACAGATATTCATTTGCGTTCCGACACAAAAATGGAGTTGGAACCGAATGGAGATATTCAATACGTCTACATTTTTTCGGCACTAGCCATCTTCATATTGCTTCTTGCCTGTGTCAATTTTACAAACCTTTCTACGGCCCGCGCGATCAAACGTGCAAGGGAAGTTGGAATTCGCAAAGTAATGGGTTCGGTAAAAAAACAGTTGATCGTTCAATTTCTTAGCGAATCGGTACTATTTACACTTTTCTCTATGATACTCGCCTATGTTCTGATATTCCTGCTATTGCCCTATTTTAACCAGCTTGCCAATAAAAATATCAGTTTTGATTTTTTCCTGAATTATAAACTGATCCTGGCGGTACTCCTTGTAAGTCTCGTTGCAGGAATAGTAGCCGGCATATACCCCGCTTTCTTTTTGTCATCATTTAATACGATCAGGGCGTTGAAAGGGTCTTCGATGCAGGGCTCCCAGAAAAAACCCTTGCGCAGTGGTTTAATCGTTTTCCAGTTTTTTGTATCTACTGCATTGATCATTGCAACGGTCATCATTTATCAACAACTGCACTACATGCAGAATAAGAAACTTGGGTACGACAAAAACCAGGTTCTATTTCTTCCGGATGCAAGACTCTTAGGCAAGGATCAAGCTTCATTTAAACAGCAATTATTGCAGGATAACCGCGTAGTATCGGCGACCATTTCAAGATCAATTCCCGGCGGACCGATCATGGACGGAACCGAGATCTACCCAAAAAATGAAAACTCGAATGGAACGGAAATTCATGCGAATATTTCTCATGTGGATTATGATTACCTGCGCACCTTAGGCATCCAAATTATAAAGGGCAGAAATTTTTCAAAAGATTTTCCAACCGATTCTTCCGCCATTGTTATAAACGAAGCCGCAGTCAAACAATTGGGATGGACAAATGAGAATGCAGTTGGAAAGACCATTGTTCGCTCAGGCCAAATGGAGTATATAGTAGTAGGTGTTGTTGCAGATTTCAATTATGCCTCACTAAAACAAAAGGTAGCGCCTTTGATGATGATGCTGGGCGGCAACTTCGGCGGACTGATAATAAAAATTAACACGAGTGATGTAAAAGGTTTCCTTGGCGCCTTAAAAAAGCAGTGGGATGCATTCAATCCTGCGGGCCCGCTGGAATATAATTTCCTCGATGAAAAATTTGCGGCGTTGTATGCGAGTGAGCAACGAACAAAACAAATATTCTCTGCATTTGCAGTACTGGCGATCATCATTGCCAGTCTTGGCCTGTTTGGCCTTTCAGCATTTGTGATCGAACAACGTACCAGGGAAATCGGGATACGAAAAGTACTGGGAGCAACTGTTCAACAGGTATTGTTACTGGTATCAAAAGAATTTTTGCTGCTGGTAGCTATTGCATTTATTATTTCAATTCCCGTTACATGGTGGGCCATGCATGAATGGTTAAAGGATTTTGCATATCGGATAAATATTGGAATCGGCGTTTTTGCTGGGGCAGGCTTTTCAGCAATCCTTATCGCATTTTTTACAATCAGTTTCCAGGCGACAAAAGCGGCGATCGCTAATCCGGTGAAGAGTTTGCGAACTGAGTAACCAAGCTGCAAGCTGCAAGCCAAAGCTTACAGCTTGCAGCGTATAGCTAAAAGCTTTTTATATGATAAAAAATTATTTAAAAACCGCGTTCAGAAATTTATGGCGCTACAAAAGCTACACATTTATCAACATCATAGGGCTTGGAGTTGGCATTGCGGCAATGGTCTGGGGCTACCAGAACTACCGTTTTTCTTTTAGCTTCGACAAATTCCATCCCGACATTGATAATGTCTATCGTGGTCTCACATTCCGACAAGGTGGTGAAGGCGTTTATGGAGTGTTCCCTATGGCCGCTGTGCAATCTGCAAAAAATGATTTCTTCGGCGTTACCGAAGTGGCAAGGGTCAATAAAAGCATGGTAAATATAAAGTCACCAAAAGATGAAACTTTTACCGAAGTCGTCGACTTCACCAATCCTTCTTTTTTTAAGTTGTTTAATTTTCCGCTCGTTGAAGGCGATAATGATTTGAATGATCGCAGTGCCGTCCTCATCACCCAAAAAACGGCAGAAAAATATTTTGGAAGGATTGATCCCATTGGTAAAACGTTACTGTTTTATGCAGGAGAAAATTTCTCACTTCCTCTTACCGTCACAGGTGTGCTCAGGAACCCCCCAGTCAATTCAACTTTGCAGTTTGACCTGATCACCAGTCTTGATAATGTGATGCAACAAAATGGAACCAGGATTGCCGGGAATGACTGGAGCTTGCTACTTGACGCCGCTTATTTTAAAATTCCCAACGAATCAGACGTACCAGCCATTGCAAATGGAATGAAAAAATATTTAGCTGTGCAGAACAATGCGAGACAAGACTGGAAGATCTCGGGGTTTCAATTTATCTCTCTTCGTGAAAACGCCTCGCTCTATGGTGTTATCCAGTCAAATAGTTTGTTCCATCGACCTTCGGATGCAGCTGCCTATGGTGCTTTTATCACCGCAATTCTGATACTGCTGTGCACGTGCCTGAATTTTTCCAATACAACGGTTGCCCGCTATAACGGCAGGTTGAAAGAAATTGGAATTCGTAAAGTGATGGGTGGTACACAAAGGCAACTCATAATGCAGATGCTGCTTGAATGTTCGGTGATGGTTTTTGCGGCTATACTACTATCAGTTCTCCTGAATCACTACTGGCTACCGTTGTTCAATCACATGTTCGTCTATGTCGATGTCCAGGCAAATTACCTGGGCGACATGAATCTTTTGCTGTTCCTCACAGGCATGTTCATTTTTACAACACTGCTTGCCGGCGCCTACCCGGCGTTTTATATCAGCCGTTACAACCCGTCAAGCATCTTCCGCGGAAGCATAAAATTTGGCGATTCTAATCTGTTCTCACGAATTATGCTGGGATTACAAATCACAATTTCACTTATCGCGGTGATCGGGGGTATTGGCTTCGCTAAAAATGCAGCATTTCAAAACACCTTTGACTTCGGCTTTAACATACACAATACAGTGGGTGTTTCGGTGAAGGATAAGAATACTTATGACGCCCTCAAAAATGAAATGACAAAACTACCGCAGATAACTGCGCTCGCCGGAACAAAAAATCATATTGGTTTTGACTACACAAGGGAAGTTGCTGAAGCAGAGGGGATAAAAAAAGAAACAAGGTTTTTCGAAGTCGGGACAGATTATGTACAGACGATGAATTTGAAAATGGCAGCGGGCCGGACTTTTGATCCCGCTTTACTGAATGATTTTTCAACGGCAATATTGGTAACTGAAAAATTTGCTGCCATGTACGGATGGAAACCTGCAGATGCATTGGGCAAACAGGTGCACATTGACAAGGACTTGTACTCGGTGGTCGGAGTGTTGAAAGACTTTCATCCTGCAACTTTATTTGAACCTGCTTTTCCTGTTGTAATGAAACTTGCCAAAGAAGACGATTATCGTTATCTCATCTTACAATCCAGGAATAAAGACCTTACAAGTGTTTATAACACGTGTCGCGATATTTGGAAAAAGCTTTTTCCTCTTCAGCCATTCAATGCATTTTACCAGGATCAAATGATTGCAGAAAGCTATCGGACAAGTACCAGCATAGCCAAAATATTTTTATGGCTGGCCATCATAACGGGAGTACTTACAGCAACAGGTTTATTTGCGTTGATCTCACTCACATTGCTAAAACGCAGGCGCGAGATCGCGGTCAGAAAAGTGGTTGGAGCAACCTCGCGCGACATTTATTTGCTTATCAACAAAGGCTATTTCTGGATTGTACTTGCCGGCACTGTACTTGGCTGTTATGCTGGTTGGTCTTTGGCCAACCTGTTGCTGAATCAAATATACCGGATCAACAATGGCATTTCAACATTCACGATGATCATCTCTGTTGTAATGATGATTTTAGTCGCCCTTGTTACAACAGGAATAAAAGTATGGCAGGCGATCAAAGCAAAACCAGTGAATTTGTTGAGAACGGAATAATGTGTGAATGGTCAATGGTGAGTCGTGAATGGGTTCAACAATGGCCAGCATCCTATTGACAATTGACCCTGCCTACCGGCAGGCAGGCATTCACAATTGACAAAAAAAAGAAGCTATGTTCAAAAATTATTTTAAAACCGCTTTCAGAAATTTGAAACGCAACAAAAGTTATGCGTTGATCAATGTGCTTGGTCTGACCGTCGGTATCGCGGCAAGTTTGCTGATATTTTTGGTGATCCAGTATGAAACGAGCTTTGATAATTTTCACAAAAAGAAAAATGGGATTTATCGGCTGGGTACCCAGTTCCATACCCAGGATGGCGTGAGCTATTCTGATGGTGTCTCTTTTCCCGTGGCGGCCGCACTGAGGATAGATTTTCCGCAAATAAAGGAGGTGGCGTCTATTTTTAGAAACGGGAGCCAGGTAACCATTGAGCAAGGCGATCGACAATTAAAAAAATTGAACGAAGACAATTTTTATTATGCAGAGCCGCAATTCTTTAAAATGTTTGATTTTGAATGGCTCGCCGGAACTCCCGAAACCAGCTTAAAAGATCCCCACAGTGCCGCACTTACCCAGGCTACAGCAGAAAAATATTACGGTGACTGGAAATCCGCCATTGGCAAAACTTTCAAGTATGGCAATAAAACAGTTTATAAAGTAACAGGCATCTTAAAAAACGTACCAGCCAACACTGATTTTCCACTCTCTGCTGTAGTCGGTTATTCAGCACTTGAGAATACGTACATAAAAAACAATCTGAACGATTGGGTAAGCACGTATGGGGGAGCTTACACCTTCGTTGTGTTGCCACCTGGATTATCGCCTGTAAAATTTGATGCACAACTTAAGGCATTTGCAAAAAAACATAAACCTGCCGAATACTCACAAGATACATATGTAACCCAGCCATTGTCTGAAATTCATTTTGATGACCGCTTCGGAAATTTCAGAGGTCACACTTTTAGCCATTCGCTGATCAAGGCACTTGCATTTATTGGTCTCTTCCTTATCCTTATCGCCTGTGTAAACTTCATCAATCTTGCAACAGCGCAAGCAGTAAATCGCTCAAGAGAAGTTGGGGTCAGAAAAGTTTTGGGAAGTAACCGCCGTCAACTCGCCTTTCAATTCCTGGGTGAAACGGCCTTCATCACTGTTGCCGCTGCTATTCTTGCGGTCGTAGCGGCCGAAATTACATTGCCGCTCCTCAATCGACTGCTTGAGACCAAGATGACCATGGGTTTGATCTTTAACACGTGGCTTCTCTTATTCATTCTCATCATCACTATTTCTGTTACCGTTTTGTCGGGTCTTTATCCCGCTATCATCCTATCCGGCTTTAATCCTATTACCGCACTTAAGAGCAAGATCACTTCAAAAATGGTGGGTGGTATTTCGATGCGCAGAGTTTTGGTTGTATTGCAATTTGCAATCGCCCAAATATTAATCATCGGGATGCTGATCGTAGTTAGCCAAATGAATTTCTTTAGAAATGCTTCACTTGGCTTTGATAAGGCCGCTATTATCAATGTACCTTTCCCGAGTGACAGTTTCTTTTCCAGTCATTCGAGCCTTGATTATCTCCGCAATCAATTTCTTTCAAATAAAGATATATCGAATGTGAGTTTCAGTTTTGCCAGCCCCTCTTCTGATGGCAATTGGAATAGTGATTTCAAGTTTGATCACGCAGCAAAAACAACAAACTTTAGTGCCAATCTGAAATGGGCAGATCCTGACTATTTCAAAACTTTTAATATAAAATTTGTCGCGGGGCGTCCATTCTATCAAAGCGACACCGTAAAAGAGTTTGTTGTCAATGAAACATTGCTACGTAAACTCGGAATCCGGGATCCGCAGGAAGCCATCGGTAAAGAAATAAATTTCTGGGATGGCAATAAAGTAGGAAACATTGTAGGCGTGATAAGAGATTTTAATTCTTACTCTTTGAGACAACCCATGGCCCCGGTGGTGCTAAGCACATGGAAAGAGGTTTACCAAACGATCAATATCAAAATAAAACCGGGATCTGAAAAATCAGTACTTCGTTTTGTGGACAAATTATGGAACCAAACTTTCCCTGACTATTTCTATCAATATCAATTCCTCGACGAAACCATTGCCAGTTTTTACAAACAGGAAAACCAGCTTTCCATATTGTATAAAATTTTTGCTGCCATCGCCATATTGATCTCGTGCCTGGGCTTATATGGACTTGTTTCATTTATGGCTGTACAAAGAACAAAGGAAGTAGGCATTCGGAAAGTGCTCGGCGCTTCTGTACGGCATATTGTTTACCTGATGTCAAAAGAGTTTACATTGCTTATCGTCCTTGCATTTATAATATCTGCGCCGGTTGGATATTATATCATGCATAAATGGTTGCAGAATTATACGTACCGAATACCGCTGAGTGCATCTATATTTTTATTGGCGATCGCCGGCTCGATTTTGATAGCATGGATAACCGCGGGACAGAGAGCTATTAAATCAGCGCTGGCGAACCCGGTGAGGTCACTACGAACGGAATAAATAAGCTGCAAGCCTTGAGCCATGAGCTCAGAGCTAAAAGCTAACAGCTAAAAGTTTTTCTCTTATGTTTAAAAATTATCTCAAAACCGCATTACGGCATCTTTGGAAGAATAAAATGTCCTCTGCTATCAATGCAGTTGGACTGACAATTGGACTCACTTGTTGTCTTTTGATCGCCTTGTATATTCAGCATGAAGTGAGCTACGATGATTTTGAAAAGAACGGGAGAAGGATCGCCCGCGTGATCATGGAATATCAATTTGGGGGGAGCAGTGCGTCGACAAAAGGAAACTTTACCAGTGTAAGAGTGGCACCCATATTAAAACAAAATTTCCCGGAAGTCGAGTCAGCTATAAAAATGACACAATATGAAAGAGTAGTTCGCTATAAAGAAAAACTGATCAGTGAAAAAAAATTCATGTACGCGGATTCTACGTTCTTCGACATTTTCTCTTTCACACTGCTAAAGGGCGATCCTCATTCAGCACTGTCAGGTCCGCACAAGCTTATCGTTACTGAGTCTTCAGCAAAAAAATATTTTGGCGATGAAAATCCGCTAGGCAAATTGTTGCAGGTAGGTAGCGACACAGATCCTTACGTGGTTACCGGCGTAACAAGAGATTGCCCTTCCAATTCACAAATACGATTTGATTTCCTTGCCTCATTTTCTTCGCTCGGTATTACAAAAGATTTTGAAAACTCTTATTGGGATGCGAACTACGTTACTTATCTCCTGGTAAAAAATAGAACGTCGATTGGCGAGTTACAGGCCAGGCTTCCGGCATTTATGAAAAAGGAAATGACCGGCCAGGGAGCTACGATCAATATGTTTCTGGAACCATTTGACAAAATACATTTGCATTCACCGTACGATGCCTTCGAACCGAACAACAGCATCAGTAATATTTATATTCTCGCCGCCGTCGCTTTATTAATATTGATCATTGCAGGTTCTACCTATATCAATCTCAGTACAGCAAGGTCAATGGAACGGGCAAAGGAAGTCGGCGTGCGAAAAGTCATTGGGGCAGGAAAAAGCCAGCTCTTTTGGCAATTCATTGGTGAATCTGTATTTCTATGTTTGCTGTCTGTCCTCCTGAGCCTTATTATTTCAATCCTTTTATTGCCAACATTCAACCAGTTAACGGGAAAGCAGCTTGAGACCTCTTCACTTTTCTCCCTGCCGTTCCTTGCATTTTCTGTGATTGTTTCACTTTGTGTGAGTGTAGTTGCGGGAAGTTACCCTGCATTTATCCTGACCGGGTTTCAACCTGTGAGGGTATTAAAAGGTGCATTTAAAAATACCGGGTCGGGCGTGTGGTTAAAGAAATTCCTGATCGTTTTTCAATTTGTGATCTCCGTCTTCCTGATCATTTCAACATTCAGCATACAGAAGCAACTGTATTTCATTCAACATAAAAAATTAGGTTACGATCGTGAACATGTGCTGGTAATGTCAATGAACGACAAGATGCTTGCCAACATCGACCTGATCAAACAGGAATTCAAATCAAACCCAGGCGTGATCAGCGTTTCCAGATGTGTTCGTTCGCCGGTCGAAGGCGGAGGTGGATATAATATGCGCTCAGCGACCATGCCGGAAGATCAGCAGGTAAATGTCACCGCAAATCCAATCGATGAAGATTTTGTCAAAACGGTCGGTCTGCGGATCATCGCCGGATCGGACTTTAGCCGGCAGGATGTGAAAGATGCATCAACTTCTGATTGGGAGAAAAATGTATATCATTTCATTTTAAATGAATCCGCAGCGAAACAACTCGGCTGGTCGCCGCAGGAAGCTGTGAATAAGAAAATGTACATGGGCCCACGTGCTGGCTTTGTAAAAGGTGTCGTGAGCGATTTCCATTTTGAAACATTACATAACCCAATCAAGCCTTTCATATTGTTCACTGAATTACGAGGAAGGGAATTGCTTGTGAAGCTCAGCGGGCAACAGCTTCAACAGACCATCTCGTTTCTGGAGAGTAAATGGAAAACTCTCGTGCCCGACCGGCCATTTGAATATCGTTTTATGGATGACGACTATGATAAATTATACAATGCGGAAATACGATTGGGGAAGATAATGGACCTGTTTTCAGGCATCGCCATATTGCTTGCCTGCCTCGGTTTATTTGGTCTTACTTCCTATGCGGTTCAACAACGGATCAAGGAAATAGGTATAAGAAAGGTGTTAGGTGCTTCGGCAAGAAATATCACGATCGCACTCTCGAAAGATTTTGTGGTCCTGGCTATTGTCGCCATCGTGATCGCGTTTCCCGTCGCATGGTGGGCTACAAACAAATGGCTGCAAGATTTCAGTTACCGGACCGATATCAATTGGAGCATTTACGTAGCGGCAGCCCTCGTGACAATTTTATTGAGCGTAATAACAGTGGCTTTCCAGGCCATAAGAGCAGCCATCGCGAACCCTGTGAAATCGTTACGAACAGAATAAACTAAGCCGCGAGCCTTGAGCTACGAGCTCATAGCTCACAGCCAGCAGCTAAAAGCTTTTTTATGATCAAAAACTATCTAATCACCGCGTGGAGAAACCTGTTAAAGAACAAAACATTCTCATCGATCAATGTTTTGGGTCTTGCTATTGGCATTGCAGCATTTCTCCTGATAATAAACTATCTCCGGTTCGAGTATAGTTTTGATGATTTTAATGTAAAAAAAGATCGCATCTATCGGGTGCCAATGGTTATCACCGAAACAGGCGGCAAACCACAAACTTTTGCATTCACTTACCCTGCTCTTGCGCCTGCCATAAAAAAAGATTTTCCCGAAGTGGAAGAGGTGGTACGTTTCAGAAGAAGATGGGGTGTCGTGCAGCGTGGGGATCAAAAGATCGTTGAAAACGGTTTGATCTATTATGTTGATCGCCCTGTGTTCAACGTCTTTTCATTTCCTTTTGAAAAAGGCACTCCGGCAACTGCTTTTACTCAATTAAATGATGCGGTAATCACGCATTCAACAGCAGAAAAATATTTTGGCAAGGAGGATCCGATCGGTAAAGCGCTTCATTATGAGAACGAAGACTTCATAGTGACAGCTGTCCTCAAAGATATCCCGGCAAATTCCCATCTACAATTTAATATACTTCTCAATTACGAAAAGTACATACAAACCACAAATGGTGCGGCTAACACAAGCTGGGGTTGGAGTGATTTCTATACTTATATTTTATTAAAACCCGGTGCAAACGTAAATGCACTGCAGGCAAAGATGCCTGCTTTCGCTGAGCGCTACATGGGCGATCGAATGAAGAAGGACGGCTTTTCAGCTTATTTCCAAATACAGCCACTGAAAGATATCCATACCCGTTCCACTTATGATTATGAAATGGCAGGCAGCGGAAATCTCTATTATCTGAAATACCTGGGCATTGCCGCTTTGTTCATTTTGCTGATTGCAATTATAAACTATATCAACCTTTCGACGGCACACTCTCTTGAGCGTTCCAAAGAAGTGGGAGTTCGTAAGGTTGTCGGTGCGACAAAATCTCAACTGGTACGACAATTTCTCGCCGAGACCTTTTTAATGAACCTGATCGGAATTGTCATTGGTTTCTTTTTGTTCAAGCTTTCGCTTGCTCCATTTTCTCAACTCATTGGTCAGAATGTTCGTGACCTCCAAACAACAAGCTGGCAATTCTGGGCAATGATGTCGGTGGTTTTTGTTATCAGTACTTTGCTCGCGGGGTTTTATCCCGCTTTTGTGTTATCATCATTTCAGCCTTTGCAAAGTTTAAAGTCTGTCGCCGGGTTTGGGGATATAAAAAGCAGTAAGAATTTTTTCAGAAAATCGTTGGTAGTTCTGCAATTCGCAGCGGCGATCATTTTAATTGGGGGTGCAATTGGATTTTATTTTCAACTGCGCTATATGAGCACGAGGAGCCTCGGTATTAACATCGATCAAACACTTGTGCTGCAACAAACGCTGGGTCTCGACACCAGCAAAATTGCCGCAGTAGAAGCTGTGATCAACGACCTGCAAAAGATACCAGGCGTCGAAAATGTAACTGTATCCACTGATGTTCCTGGCAATGAAGTCGGAAGTTCATCGTCATTCAGGTTGCTCAGTTCAAATGAAGATAAACGCTGTCGCACCTTTGGTATCGATGAAGAGTTTATCCCCCATTTTGGTTTAACAATTGTCGCAGGAAGAAATTTTGACAAGGATAAACCGGCAGGCGCGGATACATCGCAACCGGTGAGTATTATCCTGAATGAAACCGCTGCCAGGATACTGGGGTTTGATAAACCAGCCGACGCTATAAGTAAAATCGTTACCGGTGCAGGTTTTCAGTGCAGGATAGTCGGCGTGATGAATGATTACCATCAGCAATCACTTGAGTACAATTTTGACCCGATCGTATATTATCCCGAGCAACACATTAACATGACCAATTTCTCATTGAAGCTCCACACAAGGAATCTTCCGCAGGTGTTGGGACAGGCAAAAAAGACATGGACCGCGGCATTCCCGCAAAGTCCGTTACAATTCTTCTTTCTCGATGAATATTTCAATCGACAGTACAAAAACGACAAGTTATTTTCCACGATACTTTGGTGGTTCACTGTGCTTTCAATAATTGTCGCGAGTCTTGGCTTGTTCGGGTTGTCACTTTATACTGTTGTAAAACGAATGAAAGAAATCAGCATCAGGAAAGTGCTGGGAGCAAGTGCCATCCAAATAATCACGCTTGTTACAAAAGATTACATAAAACTTATCTTGATAGCAGGTGTGGTTGCAGTACCCGTTGCGTATTTTTTATTGCAAAACTGGTTAAAAGATTACGCGTTTCATATTCAAATAGGGCTTTGGTTTTTCCTGTTGCCCCTGGCATTGATCGTTGTGATTGCTTTGGTCACGGTATTGTACCAGTCGGTAAAAGCGGCGATTGCAAATCCTGTGAAATCGTTACGAACAGAATGAGGTGGTGAATGGTGAGCGCCTGCCTGCCGGTAGGCAGGGTAAATGGCGAGTAGGTTCACTATTGACTACGATTCTTATTTACAATTGACATTTCACAATTGACAAAACAAGACGTTATGATCAAAAATTATCTTAGAATCGCTTTTCGCAACCTTCGACGAAACAAGGCTTTTTCAATTATCAATATTGGCGGATTGGCCTTCGGGATGGCTAGTGCTATACTGATTCTCCTGTGGGTACAAAATGAGGTGAGTCATGATCGGTTTCATAAGAAACTGGATCGCTTATATGAAGTATGGTCCAATGACAAGATCGATGGATCCATCCGGTCACTTACAAATACTCCGGAGATCATGGCACCTTCGTTAAAGAAGGATTATCCCGAAATAGAAGACGTGACGCGTTTGAGTTGGACCCGGAATTTACTTTCTGTGAATGACGATAAGAAATTATTATCAACGGGTGCAGTTGTAGACGCAGGTTTTTTTAACATGTTTAGCTTTCCACTGGTAAAGGGAAATAGCACTTCCGTCTTCCAGGATCCGCATGCAATAGTCGTTACACAAAAGCTGGCTAAAAAATTATTCAATAATGAAGACCCCATCGGAAAAATCGTGCGTATGGGTAATTCTGCAAATTATACTGTAACCGGGCTTTTGAAAGATCTCCCGAACAACACACAATTTGACTTCATCGAATATTTGGTTTCTTATGAGCTTCGAACACTCAAGGGCGAGATCGATAAGGACTGGAGCGACATCTCTATATCGACTTTTGTATTGTTAAAACCCAATAGCTCGCCTGAGAAACTTAATGCCAAATTAAAAAATATCATCCCCCAACATACAAACGGTTCTCAAAAAACTGAAGAGTTCGTGTACCCGGTCAGGGACCTCTGGTTGTATTCGCAATTTGAAAATGGTATTGCAACCGGGGGGCGAATTACGTTTGTAAGGACCTTTATCATCGTCGCGATTTTCATTTTACTGATCGCCTGCATCAACTTTATGAACCTTTCCACGGCAAGAAGTGAAAAACGGGCAAAAGAAGTAGGAGTGCGCAAAGTAGCAGGGGCCCTGAAGAGGTCATTAGTCATTCAATTCCTTTGCGAGTCGCTAGTCATCACTTTTATCGCGGGGCTACTTGCTGTTGGTATCGCTGAACTCACTTTACCTTCATTTAATAGCCTTATAGGAAAGCAGCTGGTTATTGAATATGACAACGTTTATTTCTGGCTGGCGGCATTTTCATTTATTTTTTTAACAGGTATCCTGGCGGGTAGTTACCCGGCTTTTTTTCTGTCAGA
>DASYSW010000266.1:0-9121 GCA_036002905.1 Chitinophagaceae bacterium | reverse complement strand
TTGTAATACGTTTTGGAATGCTATCTCGCAGTTGCTGAGATAGAAATTAAGATATATGATCTCAGTTGAAAAGCTGGGATTTTTTTAGAAAGTATTAGTCTACAAAGTTTATAGACTATATTAAACGAAATCAATAGTTATGAGAATTTTACTTAAAGAAAGGTTTCAAAAGAAAGAAGAGAACGGAAAACGGGTCTTTTTAGCTTTTTTGTTATTATCAGTATTCAATCTTGGGTACTCTCAAACCGGAACCCTGATAGAAATTTCAGGTAAAGTAACGGACCAGGAAAAAAATCTTCCATTGCCTGATGTAAGCGTTCAGATCAAAGGAACAGTTACTGGAACTGTTACTAATTCAACTGGTGGTTTTTTGTTAAGGACAAAAACACAACTTCCCTTCACGCTTGTTTTTTCTTCGATTGGTTTCAAGGCCCAGGAATTAGAAGTAAAAACTCTAGGCTCCAATTTCCAGGTCGCTCTTTCCACGCAGACAGTTATGGGAAATGAGGTGGTCGTTACAGCATCACGCGTTGCTGAGAGCATTTTAAAATCGCCGGTGGCAATTGAAAAACTTGATGTCCGGACAATAAAAGAAACACCGGCACCAAGTTTTTATGATGCCCTGGAAAATGTGAAGGGCGTTCAAATGACCACATCCAGCCTGACTTTTAAAGTTCCCAATACGAGAGGATTTAATATTCCAAACAATTTTCGATTTATGCAATTGGTAGATGGAGTAGATATGCAGGCAGCTACTTTAGGTGTTCCCTTGGGAAATGCCATCGGCCCCACCGAGCTGGATATTCAAAGTGTCGAAATCACCCCCGGCGCGGCTTCAGCGTTATACGGTATGAATGCAATAAATGGAATGGCGAATCTCATTACAAAAAGTCCATTTACATCGCAGGGACTAAGTGCTTATCAAAAGACGGGAATCAATCACGTCGACGGAAAAGATCATGACCCTTCTATTTTAACTGAATCAGCTATCCGGTATGCAAAAGCCTTTAATAATAAGTTCGCATTCAAATTGAATTTCGACTATCTCCAGGGCACTGACTGGATATCAAATACGCGACTCGATCAAAATACAAATAACTTAAAAAGTGCAAACCCGGGATACCCCTCCTTAAATGGCGAAAATAATGTTGCATTTGACGGATGGAATAAATATGGCGACGATGCATTGGCGGGCAGTAACGTTGTTTCAATTGGAGGTCTTACCATTGATGGACAAGCGAATAAGTCTTTACGTGTTGCCAGAACAGGTTATTGGGAAAATGAGCTCGTTGATCCTGCTGTGAAAAATATAAAGTTTGATGCCGCTTTGCATTACCGGTTCAAAGAAAAAACCGAGTTATCATATGCGTATAGAGTTGGAACAATGGACGGAGTATTTCAAAGAGGAAATAAAATTAAGCTGGACGGAGTAACGGTTCAAAATCATTCCTTGCAATTAAAAGGGAACAATTTTTCAGTTCTCACTTATGTGTCTATTGAAAATACCGGCAATTCTTACAACGTAAAACCGCTGGCGGATAATCTTGATTTGTATACCGGTGGAGCAACGGACACAAAAACGCCGACCAGCTGGGGAACAAAATTCAAAAATGCATTAAATGATTATGGAACTGCCAATGGAGGTTTGACATCTGCAAATCTTGCTGCGGCAACGCAATATGCCCGCCAACAGGCAGATGCCAGCCGTGCAGTGCCCGGTACACGGTATTTTGATTCATTAGTAAATGTGATCCGCCACATCAACAATTGGGATATAAAATCCAGCTCAATTCCCGATGCGCCTGAAACCGGGGGCGCTGCTCTTATTCAAAAAAGCCGCATGTATCATACCGAAGCGCAATGGGATCTTTCAAGTAAGATAAAAATATTTGATCTGTTGATCGGTGGAGATGCCCGCATTTATGAGATCATTCCTGATGGAAATAATTTCGTTGATTTTTCAAGACCGATTGATGAACGCAACAAGCCGGAAAAAGATGGAAGTTTTGGTGACAATGTTTACTATAAAAAATTTGGTGCCTTTACACAGGTCACAAAAACTTTTTTCGATGAAAAATTAAAATTGTTTGGTTCGATTCGGTTTGATTATAACCCGGAATTTGATCCAAAATTTACTCCACGCCTCGCAGCTGTGTACACAGTAAAGGAAAAACATAATTTCAGATTTACTTATCAGCAGGGCTATCGTTTCCCTGCATTGTTTGAGGCATTGTCATATGTTAATAATGGAAGGGTAAAGCGCGTGGGCAGTTTGCCATATATAAATGAAGGGCTGGGCTATCTTGAAAATAGTTATACCCAGGCTTCTGTTGTTAATTTCAACTCGGTTGTAAGCGCTGCCGGTAATTCTGATTCGGCCGCACTGGCCAACCGGAACTTACTGCAGGTAGCCAATCTGCCGAACGCTCGTCCTGAAAAAATAAATTCATACGAGGTGGGCTATCGGAGCGTCTTACTGAAAAATAAACTGGTCATCGATTTTGATGCATATAGCAACCAATATGATGGCTTTCTTGGGCAGGTACAGGTGTATGTGCCCCATGGTGAAACTGTAGGAAACGATGCGGCTGTACTCGCGATGCTCGACAGGAACCGCGATTCCAATACTGGTACCGCAACGACTGCGCCGAGCCAGGGACAGGATCGTTATCGCGTCTATACAAATGCAAAAAATACATATCACAATTTTGGTTCTGCATTGGGAGTCACCTATAATTTTTATAAAAAATTTACCGTTACGGGTAATGTAAGCTTTAATAAAATGAAATCGAATAGCACGAATGATATTTTCGTTACCGGTTTCAATACCCCTGAATGGTCTACAAATTTGTCATTCGGCAATCGTGAAATTGCAAAAAATGTCGGCTTCAATGTTGTGTGGAGATGGCAGGATGGTTTTCTTTGGGAAAGCCCTCTTGTAACGGGTGGTATTCCTGCCTTTAACACTATTGATGCCCAGGTTAGCTTTCGCTTCCCCAAATTGAAATCATATTTGAAATTGGGAGGTACAGATCTCCTCAATCACAGGTACCTGCAATATGCAGGTGGTCCTACCATCGGCGCATTATATTACGCAGCAATTACAGTTGACGGTCTGTTCAACAAGTAATTTAACCTCTGTGGTTTTTTTCATATGGCAAGCAATCGTTGAAAATCGGCGTCCCGGGTCTTCGGGACGTCATTTTTTTCTGAAGCAGATGGCCTCGAAATTCGAGGTAATTTTGGCATCACAAAAACATGACCGATTTAAAGTCTCAAAAATTAATCACTGTTCTTGCAATCACCTGTAAGACTAATTCAATTGATATTTTATTTCCATAATATTGATTTGAGAAAGAAGTGAGCAGCTGTTCAGCGTATCAATAAATCTTTTATGTCTTCTGTTACTGAACCAGGTAAAGATGTTTTGACCAAAGATCCTCAAAGGAAGTCTTTGTTCGGGAGAATTTCGGAAGATGGATGGGCCCTCTGGATCGGTGGATTGCTCATCACCGTGGTGCTGTCAGTTTCATTTTTATCCAGGGAGTTTAAATTCGCCTCTCCTGCATACCAGTGGTCTAATTCAAACGAACTTGTCACGAAAATTTTAAACGCCAGAAATCTTTTTGCAGTTGGTTATATCGGTTTCGTTTTCGCTGTTCTTTCTTCAATTGCAATTTGGCTCTCGGGTAGCAATCCCGGGAGGTATACAGCAGGTTTTCTCGCCATCTATATCCTGGCGGTCCTTTCACTGGTTGTCGCGGGAAATAAAGCAATCGGTAGCTATGGTATCGAGTACGTTGTTTTTGGATTGATAATCGGGTTGGTCTTGAGTAATCTTGATTTATCCCCGGCGTGGCTAAAAGAAGCTGCCCGCTCGGAGTTTTTTATTAAAACGGGGTTGGTCATACTCGGCACGAGCATTTTGTTTACGGACATTGTCAATGCAGGCTTACCGGGAATTTTACAAGCTATAGCCGTAGTGATCGTTGTTTGGTTCTTTGCCTTATGGCTGTCACGAAAATTAAAAGTCGACGATGAGTTCGGGGTCATACTCGCTTCCGCCGTTTCTATTTGCGGCGTGTCGGCTGCTATTGTGGCTGCAGGTGCTATTAAAGGTGACAAGAAAAAATTGTCCTACGTCACCACATTGGTCTTACTGGTGGCGATTCCCATGCTTGTTCTTCAACCATGGATGATAAAAAGATTTGGAATTCCAGAAGTTGTCGGGGGTGCGTGGCTGGGCGGAACCTTAGACACGACAGCGTCAGTAACTGCCGCATCACAGTTAGTTGGTCCACTCGCTCTCAAAGCCGGTGTGATTGTAAAGTTTTCGCAGAATGTGTTGATCGGTGTTGCGGCTTTTTTTATTGCTACGTGGTGGACATTAAAGAAAGAAAACAATCAAAAAGCCGAAAAGACGGGATTGAGAATTGTTTGGGAACGGTTTCCAAAATTTGTCTTGGGGTTCATCGCGACCTCGCTGATCTTTTCTTTTCTGATTCCGGTTGAAACCACGAAACAAGTCAGCGGTTTTCTCAATGGATTACGTACACTGTGGTTTGCCCTTGCATTTGTGTCAATTGGACTGGAAGCAAAATTTTCTGATCTTGTAAAAACTCAAGCCGGCCGACCGGCACTTGCATTTACGGTGGCCCAACTGTTCAATATTTTCTGGACATTATTATGGGCCTATTTGTTATTTGGCGGCCTATTATTTTCTGTACCTGACATAAAGTAGTTTATGACAAGAATAAATCCTATATCAGGAAACGAAAGAACGCAATCCATAAAGGAGGCATTTCAAAGGCATACTGAAGAGTTCAATGCGAGGATCACGAATATGAAGGCTACCCTTGCACATTCTCCGCTGGCTTTTGATATTTATATGCAATGGTACCCTTTGTATGCTGAAGTAGAAAAAATTTTGGGGAAACGCCTGGCTTACCTATATGCTTATTCTATTTCGTATGCGTCGGATTGCCCGCTTTGCTCAACATTTTTTCGTAAGATAATAATTGATGCAGGAGAAAAACCGGAAGCCCTTGAATTGACGCCTGACGAGCAAAAAATGCTGGAGTTCGGAAGTAGCATTTCCAGGAATCTTGGCGCTATTGCCGATAATGCTTACGATGAAATCGCTACTCGGTTCGACCAAAGGGAAATGGTTATTTTAATTGCGTTCGCGGGGCAGATGATTGCAACAAATGTTTTTAGTAATGTAACCCAAACGGACATTGATGAATATCTTTTTGATTATTTACCGCCAATAAAAAAGACTTGAGATGAGTAAAGATCTTGAACATAAAACGGCTTTCATTACAGGCGCTGCGCATGGACAGGGCAGGGCCACTGCTCTCGCGCTGGCAAAGGAAGGCGTTAACATCGTAGCTTTTGACATAGCACAAACGCTTCGCTATCCTGGCTATAAATTAGGTTCTTCAAATGACCTTGAGACACTCAAAAGCGAGTGTGAATCATTGGGTGTAAAGTGTCTTTTGTTTGAAGGTGATGTAAGGATTGACGCAGATATTGTTAAGGCTGTGAAGACGGCGGAGCAGGATCTTGAGAAAATTGATATCCTTTTTAATAACGCCGGAATTTGTGCATACGGTCTCGCACATGAACTCACTGAAGAAGAATGGGATACGATGATCGATATAAATCTGAAAGGTGCGTGGATGGTGGCGAGAAGAATTATTCCACTCATGATCAGGCAGCGTTCGGGCGTTATAATCAATAATTCGTCTGTGGCAGGTTTGCGGGGCATGAACAGGTTAAGCCATTATGCTGCATCAAAATGGGGCCTGACAGGTCTTACGAAATCATGGGCGATTGAATTAGCCCCGTTCAATATAAGAGTTGTTTCAATTCATCCAACCGGCGTCAATACACCGATGAATGATGGATTAGCCGAGCTCGAGGGGTTGACACCAAAAGAAATTGGTGAACGAAGTGCTGGTAACCTGATCAATGTACCCTGGGTCGAACCCGAAGATGTCGCCAACGCCGTTGTTTTCCTGGCGTCCGAAAGATCGAGATTTGTAACGGGCTCCCAGTTTGTGTTGGATGCAGGTCTTTTAAGTAAATAAATTTGAGTTTGAGAATTTTTAAAAAATAACAATGGAAAAAACTTACCTGAGTGATGCCGGTCCAAAAGTTTCTCCTGCCATTTATGGATTCTACCGTTGGAGCGAGCAGGATATTTCGCGGGATAAAATGGAAAGTATCGTTGATCTCTGTCTTGAACTTGGCATTAATACTTTTGATCACGCCGACATCTATGGTGGTTACCAATGCGAAGAAATGTTCGGTGAAATTATCCGGGATAAAAGAATAAAACGGGAGGATATTGTTTTATTTACAAAGTGTGGCCTGGTTGTACCACATTCAAGTCGTCCTGAAGTAAAAGTGAAATACTATGATACTTCGAAGGATCATATAACAAAGAGTCTTGAATCCTCCCTGCGCAAATTAAGAACGGATTACATCGATATATTTTTATTGAACCAGTTGGACCCTTTGTCTAATCTTGAAGAAACAGCCATTACACTCCAAAAGTTGCGCGATAGTGGAAAGGTCAAAAATATTGGGGTAGTTAATTTTTCTGTTTTTCAGCATCAACTGTTGAGTTCATATTTAAGGATACCAATCGTTACCAATCATATTGAACTCAGCCTGCTGAATACTTCTGCTTTTGACAACGGCCAAATCGACTACCTAAAACAGAAATACATGCGTCCGCTGGCTACAGCCCCGTTAGCAGAAGGCAAAATTGCAAACAGTATCGAAAAAAGACCACTGCTGATCAGGAGAAAGCTGGAAGAACTTGCACCCAGGTACAGTGCGAACATAGAATCGATCGCGGTAGCATGGGTGGTAAAATTGGGAGCGCTTCCTTTGATCGGGACAATCAATGAACAGCGGATCAAAAATATTGCAGACGCATTTGCCATAGATCTTGACAAACAGGACTGGTATGATTTATATGAAGCTTCCCGTGGTAGCCTGTAACCATCAAAGACTAAGTTGATTTGATTCTTTTCCTTGACAGCTGCTGCAGGGTGGCTTTCAGATCTTTTGGAATGGGAGCCTCAAATTCACACAGTTTTTCATTGGTACCTGTAAATTTTAACTGTGACGAGTGAAGAGCCAGCCTGCTTAAAATAGGTCGTTCCTGCTCTTCATTTTTCGAAAGTTTAAACCTGTGTTTGATTGCAGAAAGAAAAACCGGTTTTCCATCTCCATATAATTCATCACAAACGATCGGGTGACCAATGTCCTTCATATGAACTCTTATCTGGTGAGTGCGCCCCGTGTAAATCTGAAACCGGGCCCAGGAGTAGCTCCCAAAGGTTGCCAATATTTCATAGTCGGTGAGTGATTCCTTTCCTTTCCGGTTTATCACCATCAAACCTTTTTTGACGGGATGTTCCATGATGGGGGCATCAATGGATCCTTTTTGATGGCTGGGTGAGCCGATGATCAAACCAAGATATATTTTTTCAGTTTTCCTATTCTCAAATTGCTGTGAGAGAAATTTATGAGTTGCATCATTTTTTGCAAACATGATCAGCCCACTTGTGCCTTTATCGAGGCGATGTATGGTAAAGATTTCTTCATACGTCTCCTGCAAAATTTTTTTCAGCGAAATTTCTTTCCCCTCGCGATCAGGAATCGAAAGCAAACCGGGTGGTTTGTTAAGTACAACAAAGTCGTTGTTCTCAAAGATTAATATATCAGGTATCTTGATCAAAAATGAATTTAATCAGCGATTTCCTTTGCCGAAATATTTCAGATCCCTCACTTCTTTTTCCGAAAGAAATCTCCATTTTCCTCTTTCAACATTTTTCTTTGTAAGCCCGGCAAACATGACACGGTCAAGATTTTTTACATCATATCCAAGATGCTCAAATATGCGGCGCACAATCCTATTGCGTCCACTGTGGATTTCAACTCCCAACTGTGTTTTGTCTTTTACATCCGCATAGGCTAACACATCTACGCTGGCGGATCCATCGTCCAAGTCGACTCCTTTTAATACCCGGTCGAAATCTTTCTTATCTAAAACACGATTTAATGTAACATGATACACCTTTTTTACTTCGTGGCTTGGATGGGTGAGTTTTTGTGAAAGCTCGCCGTCATTGGTTAACAACAAAACACCCGAAGTATTTCTGTCCAACCTTCCAACGGGATAAATTCTTTCCTTTATCTTAATGAGATCAAGAACTGTCTTTCTTTTTTGGGGATCGTCCGTAGTAGTGATGTAGTCCTTGGGTTTATTTAGAAGGATATAAACAAGATTCCTGGCGAGAGAAATTTTTTTACCATTCACTCTGATCTCGTCTTTCGCGGAAACCTTGTGCCCAGGTTCGGTAATCGTTTCATTATTCACTTTTACTTTGCCAAGTTTTACCATTTCAGCCGCGTCTCTTCTTGAACAAACTCCACAGTGGGCGATGAATTTGTTCAGAGGCATCAGAGAGTTTTCAGTTCTGAGTGCAGAGTCTGGAGCCTGGGATTGACTTCTGACTCCGGGCTCCCGACTCCCCGCTGCTGACCGCTTCTTTTTCTCAAAAAACTCTTCCCGCTCTTTCTTCCATTTTCTCTTTTCCTGTTTGAATTGTTCTTTTATAGCAGCATTGCTTTTCTTTTTTGCAAACTTGTCGAAATGGCCAGGTGAATTTTTTTTCATGTGGAATCATTGCCGTTTTTTGCAACAGTAAATTTAACTGCCCTTATTTGCCAACTGCCCGCAGGCTGCATCGATATCTTTTCCGCGACTGCGGCGCAACCGGGCGTTCACTTTATTTTTCTCCAGGTACTTCATGAACGCCTCTGTCCTTTCGTCAGTGGGTTTTGAGAACCGGGCAAATTCGATTGGGTTATATTCTATGATATTTACAAGATCTGCAGGAACCTGGCGGTAAATTTTGATCAATTCATCCGCATCTTTCAGGCTATCGTTAAAATCGTTGAACAGGATATATTCGAAGCTGATCTCATTTTTTGTTTGTTTGTAAAAATAATTGAGCGCTTCGATCAGTGATTTAATATTATTGGTATCATTGATCGGCATGATCTCATGGCGCTTCAAATCATTGGCTGCATGAAGTGA
>DASYSW010000265.1:0-14637 GCA_036002905.1 Chitinophagaceae bacterium | reverse complement strand
TGTGTCATAGTGACGCAATAAGAAAAAATATCTTCTTTTAAATTTTAATACATGCACATGAAAAGAGAAAGACTTCTTCTTTTAGGTTTAATAGTTTATTTACTTCCTGCCGCGGCATTCAGCCAAACAGGTGACGCAGTGGTAGCTGGCAAAGCGGTTGCTATTGTTCAAACTGAGGGCGGAAAAGTAAGAGGATATATCCACAAAGGAATTTTTACATACAAAGGAATTCCCTACGCAAAAGCCGAAAGGTTCATGGCCCCGGCCAAACCTGCAATATGGAAAGATATTCGCAGCTCAATGACCTATGGCCCTGTATGTCCAATGGATCCTACAACGACGGTAAATGATGAATTTGAATTTCCCTTTCATCACAACTGGGGATATACAAATGAAAATTGCCAGACATTGAATGTCTGGACGCCGGGGATCAACGACAATAAAAAACGGCCCGTAATGGTTTGGTTCCATGGCGGTGGTTTTACTGCAGGCTCATATGTTGAGCTGCCTTCTTATGATGGAGAAAATGTAAGCCGGAAGGGAGATGTTGTTTTGGTCTCAGTCAATCATCGACTCAATGTGCTCGGCTTCTTGGATCTTTCTGCATATGGAGATAAGTATAAATCATCGCCCAATGCTGGTTTATTGGACCTGGTTGCAGCGCTGGATTGGATAAAGCAAAACATCGCACAGTTTGGTGGTGATCCCGGCAACGTCACCATCTTTGGCCAATCGGGCGGTGGTGGCAAGGTCACTTCACTGATGAACGCACCATCTGCGAAAGGACTTTTTCATAAAGCAATCGTGGAAAGTGGAAGCTATCTCAGTGGCTTCACCGAGCAATCGATTTCTAAAAGAGTGGCAGCTGCACTATTGGAACAACTCCAGCTGCAACCATCACAAGTTGATTCACTGCAAACTATTTCGTATGAACGATTAAATGCAGCAGGTAAAAAAGCATTATCGAAAGTTGCAGCAGAAATAAAAGCTGAAGGCAAAACGGTTCCGCAGTTTGGCCTGGGCTGGGGCCCAATTTTGGATGGAAGTTTTCTTCCGTATCAACCAACCGATGCTGCCGCGGTTGAAATAGCGAAGACCGTTCCGATGCTCGTGGGTTCGACGAAAAATGAATTTACACCGTTCATACCCGGTTCAAGGGATATCACTATGGAAAATGCAAAGGCCAACCTGCAAAAAAAATATGGAGATAAAACCGATGCTTACATCGCTGCCGTGAAAAAAGCGTATCCTGAAACGACAAAACCGTCAGACTATATCGATATCGATGTGTTCTTTCGCCCAGGCACGATCAGTCACGCGAATTTAAAAGCCGTTGCAGGTGCAGCACCTGTTTTTATGTATTTGTTTTGCTGGCAATCTCCCGTAATGGATGGTATGTATAAAGCGATGCACTGTATGGAACTTCCATTTGTCTTTGATAACATTGATAAATGTGAAGAAATGACTGGGGGAGGCAAAGAAGCCTATGCATTAGCCGATAAGATGAGCAGTGCCTGGATCAATTTTGCAAGAACTGGAAACCCGGGTGTAAAAAAATTACCGAATTGGCCGGCTTATACGCAGGAAAATGGCGCGACGATGATCTTCGATAACAAATGCGAGGTAAAAAATAATCCCGACAAAGATTTATTGTCGATTGCAGCAGGAGCGAAGGCATTTTAATCTGATTGCCTCGCCCTTAATGGCAGGCAATCAAGGCTTCTCCCTTGATATGGGCGGTAGCCCAACACATAAAATGATAAAGGCATGATCACATCATCACGAGTACTTGTTGCTGCTTCCTTGTCCATGATTGCGTTCGCATCGTTTAAGACAACCGATGATCTGAGCGTCGTTAAAACGGAAGCTGGACTTGTCTCAGGAACAATGAAAGGCGATATACATGTTTTTAAGGGAATACCTTTTGCTGCTCCTCCCGTTGGTGACCTGAGGTGGAAGGCACCTCAGCCTGTCCAGCACTGGACCGGAGTAAAAGTTTGTGATAAATTCAGTGCAAGCCCGATGCAGGCATCCCCTGCGCCCTTCAGCATGTGGACCGAAGAATTTTTGATACCCAAAGAACCGATTAGTGAAGATTGTTTGTATCTGAATGTATGGTCAGGTGCAAAGTCATCAAAAGAAAAACGTGCAGTGCTGGTGTGGATCTATGGAGGCGGCTTTCAAAGCGGTGGAAGTGCCTGCCCCATATATGATGGAGAGGCGATGGCAAAAAAAGGAATTGTGTTCGTCAGCATTAATTACCGGGTAGGCGTGTTTGGTTTTTTTGCGCATTCTGAATTAACCAAAGAATCAGGATACAACGCCTCAGGTAATTATGGTATCCTGGATCAAATTGCTGCATTGAAATGGATTCAAAAAAACGTTGCAGCATTTGGTGGCGATCCGAATAATGTAACAATAGCTGGACAATCGGCAGGTTCAATGAGTGTAAATTGTCTTGTTGCATCTCCGCTTGCAAAGAGTTTATTTCAAAAAGCCATTGCGGAAAGCGGTGCCAGTTTCAGCAATGGAAATGCAAACCTGCAAAAAGCGGAAGAAGATGGAACAAGGATAATGAAATCCGCTGGTGCTTCTTCAATTGTCGATCTGCGTGCTATGCCTGCAGAAGAGTTAATGAAAAAGGCACAGGGTTTTCGCGGACCTGTGATCGATGGATACGTACTGCCTGATGCAATTGTAAATATATTTAACCAGGGTAAAGAAAATAAAGTAAGCCTTCTCACCGGATGGAATGAAGATGAAGGGTTGATGTTTGGCCCGGCAAAGAAGGCAGAAGATTTTAAAAAGGACGCAGAAAAAAACTATGGGGCGGATGCGCAAACGTTTTTACAGTATTATCCGGCCGGCACTGACGCAGAAGCAATGGCTTCGCAATTAAAACTTTCCCGTGACCAGATCTTTGGCGCGCAGAATTATGCCTGGGCAAACATTCAGAGTAGCCAGGGATCGAAAGTTTATGTATACCGCTTCACTAGAAAAGTACCTGCAACAGGTGAGTATGTAAAATATGGTGCATTTCATACAGGTGAAGTTCCTTATGCGTATGATAATTTGAAATTCGTGAATCGTCCCTGGGAGCAGGTGGACAACGATTTGGCGAACATCATGTCATCTTACTGGGCCAATTTTGTAAAGACAGGTGATCCGAATGAAAAAGGTTTGCCGGTGTGGGAAGCGTATAATCCAACTGATAAAAAAATTATGGAACTTGGTGTAAGGTCACAAACAAAGACGATCCCTGATGCAGCATCATTGGATTTTTTGTACAAGAAGATGAGTGGAAAATAATTTTTTAACTTAGGAACCTTCCAAGGCATATAAGACATACAAGTAGTCTTAGATGCCTTGTATGTCTTGTATGGTTCAAGTCACATTCTTATTTAATCAGTTGAAATGCGTGTTTTAAAACCCTGCTTATTGTCTCTGCTTGCTTTATTCTGTTGCTTTGAGTATTCTTTCGCAAAAATTGTACGAATCGAGATCATCAGCACAGAGGTGTATGACGGTGCCCGAAAGTTCGGTGACGCCGGTGAATACATTCGGGTAACCGGGTGGGCTTACGGCGAAATTGATCCCAGCAGTTCGCTGAACAATATCATTCAGGATATCCAATTAGCACCACGCAATGCGAGAGGAAGGGTTGAATATGTAAGCCAGTTTATTTTACTGCGGCCGGTAAACATGAGTAAATGTAATGGCATCTTGTTTTTGAGTCTTCCAAACCGCGGCAATGTTTTTCCTCCCGACAGTGCACTCTTAAAACGCGGATACATCTATTTATGGAGCGCCTGGCAAGGTGATGTATTGCCCGGCAATAACCGCATCATGATGGAAGTGCCCGTTGCAAAGGATAGCAGCAGAGAGATCACCGGCAGAATAAGAACTGAATTCGAGGTCGCTGACCCTACAAAGACACTTAATCTTAGCAGCGGGTATTTCAGCGGCTTAACACATCATAGTTATGAAGCAGTAAGTCTTGACAACAGGGACGCGACCCTGACCAAAAGAGTTCATGAACAAGACGAGCGTCAACCCATTCCGAACACCGATTGGGCCTTTGCTGATTGCGCTACAAAAGAGTTTCCCGGTTTTCCGGACAAAGAAAGAATTTCATTAAAGGGTGGGTTTGATCCGAATTACATTTATGAATTGATATATACTGGTAAAAATCCTCTTGTAATGGGGTTGGGTTTTGCTGCCATTCGCGATATTGCTTCATTTTTCAAGAACGAATTAAGTGATGAAAAAGGGCATCAAAATCCGTTGGTGGTAACTGGAAACTCAACCACGCCGATCAAAGCTGCCATCATGCAGGGTGTATCGCAATGCGGCAATTTTACAAGGACCTTTTTGCAATTGGGATTTAATGAGGATGAAAAGAAAAAGATAGTTTTTGAAGGTGTCAATGATCATATTGGAACGAGGCGCATCTCACTCAATATTCGTTTTGGGCGTCCCGGTGGCGGTGGCCTTCAACGTGAGGACCATTTATTTCCCAGCAATGAACCGCCATTTACATGGGATGAAACGCTTGAGCCCATATCAGGGATAAAGGGCGGCATTCTTGAAAAATGTGTACAGACAAATACATGCCCGAAGATCATCCAGACATTCAGCTCATCTGAATACTGGCAACTGAGAGCGTCGTTACGTACAACAGATCCTTACAGTAAAAAAGATATTTCCATCCCCTCAAACGTTCGCATTTATTTATTCAACAGTACACAGCATGGACCTTTCAGAGTTAGTGATAAGATAAGTGGGTTCACTACTAATGATAACTCGTATGTACCCAATCTTCGCGCATTGGTCATTGCATTGGAGAATTGGGTGTTGAATGACAAACAACCACCGCCAAGCCTGTATCCACGGATCGATAACAACACACTGGTAAGGCCTGATAAAAAAACAATTGGTTGGACAGATATCCCCGGTGTTACTTACAATGGAAAAGTCAATGAAGGTGGGTTGATCGACTACGGTCCGGGTTATAATGTGAAATATGTAAGCGGCGTATTGCGCGAGCCACCTGCTGTAATGAAGGATAAATTTTATCATGTGCTTGTTCCGAAAGTTGATAAAGATGACAATGAACTCGGGGGCATTCGCAATACAACAGTTCTGGTGCCATTGGGAACTTATACAGGATGGAGCCTGCGACAAAAAGGTTATGGTGAAGGTGATCTGAATGCATTGAATGGTATGTTCATTCCCTTCAGGAAAACAAAAGAGGAGAGAACGGCCGCCGGTGATCCAAGGTTGTCGCTTGAAGAGCGTTATCAAACCCATGAAGGTTATGTAGCTGCAGTAAAGAAAGCGGCTGATGAATTGGTAGGCAAAGGATTTTTGTTGCCTGAAGATGCAGCGCACATCGTTGCCGCGGCAGAAAAGAGTGATGTGTTGAAGCCTCACCCCTGACCCCTCTCCACAGGTGGAGAGGGAAAGGCAAAAGAACTTTGCGACTGTGCGTTGCGCCCTGGCGTGGTTGTTGGAATAAAAACCAAACTATATGAGAAAGCTTTATCTTTTATTCATTCTTCTTCTTGGCAAGAGCTTCACGAGCTTTTCAGCAACCGTTGATTCAATAGAAATTCCGAGCGTTGCGATGAAGAAAACTTACATGGCTGCCGTTGTGCTGCCGGATTCATACAAAAAAAATAACTCTTCGTATCCCGTATTATACTTGTTGCATGGCGGTGGCGGCCATTTCCGGGATTGGCTCACCTCCACGCCTGATAAAATGCTGGTAAAAAACCTGGCTGATCATTTTAATCTCATCGTTGTAATGCCTGAAGGCGAAACGTTTGGCTGGTATCTGAACAGTGCCATCAACAAAGACAACCAGTTTGAAAGTTATATTATTGAAGATGTGATCGGAAAGATCGACAAAACATATCGCACTGTGAAAGATCGAAAGGGAAGGGTGATCACTGGCCTTTCTATGGGCGGTCATGGTTCACTGTATCTTTCAACGCGTCATCCTGACCTTTTTTGCGCAGCAGGTAGCATGAGCGGCGCCGTGGATCTCAATTGGACACACTGGACCCTCCCGGCTGATTTTATGACAAGGGTGAAGCAGGGTTTTCAAACGCTGATCGGTGATACAACTAATATGTCCTTATACGAGCCATTCTCGGTTGTGAACATGACCGATAAGATGAAAACAAACAATGTAAAGCTCATCATTGATTGTGGTGTGGATGATTTTTTGATTGAGTCAAACCGTGAATTACATCACCGGTTAGTATATAATCATATTGCGCATGACTATACCGAGCATCCTGGTGCACACACGTGGGATTACTGGCAAAACTCATTGCCTTATCATGTGATGTTCTTTTACAATATTCTAAAGGCGAATGGGGTGACAGTTTCGCAGTGAGCGTAGTGTCGTCATTTAAATTTTTGCCACGAAGGAACAAAGACGCTAAGTTCAATAGAGGCTTTGCGACTTTGCGTTGCGTTCTTTGCGCCTTTGCGTGAACCTCACCCCGACCCCTCTCCGCATGGCGAGGGGGAACAGTAAACAAATTCTTGAACTTTTAAATCAATACGGCATGTCAAAAACTACATCGCTTATTATACTCTTACTTTTTATTGCATTAGATACGTACTCACAGGACAACACTAAGAGACATCTTCCCATCATTGATGTGCACGTACATGCGATGAAGGTGGGTGGTTTTCCCGCAGGTGATATGTGTCCATGGTTCCTGAGCAGCATGCCAGGTTCCGATCCGAACGATAAAGCAAATCCTTTTGGTTTTGTCAATACAGATTGCGCCACTCCATTACACGCGGCAAAGAGTGATAAAGAATTCCAGGATTCACTGATGGCCACAATGAAGCGATTGAACATGACGGTCGTTGTTAGCGGTGATGCGACAGTCATACGCAGCTGGCAAAAAGCCGCAGCGCCCGGTCGCGTGATACCGAGTCTTGCCATCAGCTCTTCCAAAGAAATGACGGTGGTAGCTTTTACCGATTCGCTTTCTTCCGGTTTTTATAAAGTGATGGGTGAATGTGCGCCGCAGTACCAGGGCATGTCGCCCAGCGATACATCGCTCGATGCATATTTTGCAGCAGCTGAAAAATTGAATATCCCGGTAGGCATTCACATGGGAACGGGAGGCAATGGCCAGGCCAATCTCAGTCCTTTTTCTAAAAATTATCGTGCTTCGATGGGCGATCCATTATTGCTCGAGGACCTGCTTGCACGTCATCCGAAATTAAAAGTCTGGGTGATGCACGCCGGTTATCCGATGATCGATAATATGATCGCGCTGATGGGAGCTAATGCCTATGTGTATGTCGACGTCGCAGGTATGATCTGGAGTTATCCCCTCGCCGAGATCAATGACTATATAAAACGACTGGTGCAGGCAGGTTTTGGAAAACGAATTATGTACGGCACGGACCTGTTGATATGGCCAAAACTTATCGAAACTTCAATTGGCGTTATTGAAAATGCAAACTATTTGTCGTTCGATCAGAAGCGAGATATCCTCTTTAACAATGCGGTGAGATTTTTTAGATTGGATGAGAGTAAGTATAAGTAGGGTGTAATGATTGTGTACCGGCTGCATTGCTACTCTTCAGCGACTGTTGCGACGCTCCGTTCAGGTTCTGCCTATAGTTGGACCAGTGAATTGGTTCTGCGGATGGGCGTTCGCATCCCGATTGGGGGTAATATTTTAATTGAAACGGTTATAGAATCTATCCTGTTATCGCTTTCCTAAAAGGAAATTATGGTGATGGATATGCGCCTTAATTTTATAAAATTGCATCCGACACGATTGACGATGACTTACCTAAAACCAACGTATGTTTGAAAACTACATTAAGATTGTATGGAGAAACCTGCTGAAACATAAAAGTTTTTCAGTCATCAATATAGCGGGCCTTGCTATTGGGATTGCCGGCTGCATGATGATCTTCTTATACGTTCGCAACGAATTGACATTCGATCAGTATAATACGAGGGCCGATCGCATTGTGCGAATAACTACAAACGTTAAAGCCCCGGAGTCCGATTTTTCACTGGCTACAACCCCAACGCCGCTTGCAGACGCCTTAAAGCGGGATTATCCTGAAGTAGAATCAGTCGTTCGTCTTGAAAACGCCCCACAAACAATGAAAATAAAAAATGAACCATTCAGGGAAGATGCTTTTTACAAGACCGATCAGAGTGTTTTCTCCATTTTTGATTTTCATTTTATAGAGGGTACGTCGAAGGATGCTTTGCGGAATTCAGGCTCAATTGTAATTACGGAAACGATTGCTAAAAAATATTTTGGAACATCTGCTGCACTCGGAAAAACAATGATTTGTAATGATCAAAGCATACTGGTTACGGGCGTAGTAAAAGACAGACCTTCCAACTCCGATATTAAAATTGATGCATTGTTATCCGCTACTGAATTTTCAAAACCAGTAAGCTGGATGGACGATTTTCCTCTTTACACATTTATTCTCTTCACCGGAAAACCTGACCTGGAAAGTTTCGAAAAGAAACTTACGGCCCTTAGCGCAAAGTACATTCAGCCCGAACTAAATGCGCAGGGGGCTTCGAATTATAAAGTTAAGTTTGAACTGGAACTGTTAAGCGAAGTACATTTCAGCCAGGGCAAATTGATGGATACGCCGAAGGGAAACAGGCAATCCTGCTATATATTTTCCTTGCTCGCTGCTTTTATACTAATCATCGCTTTGTTGAACTATATTAATCTTGCTACTGCTAAATCAACGGAACGCGCAAAGGAAGTAGGAATTCGCAAAGTAAGCGGCGCGTTTCGCGTTCAATTAATCAGCCAGTTTTTATTTGAGTCCTTTTTTTTAATAATAATCGCCTCGTTACTTGCACTGGCATTGGTAGAAACCGGGCTTCCGTTTTTCAATAAATTATTGAAAACAACCCTTGCGGTTGACTGGGCACAAAGCATTTTATTTGCAGTTTCCGTATTTATCATAACTCTTTTGCTGGCTGGATTATATCCTGCTTTTGTATTATCCTCATTCACTCCCGTTAAAGTACTAAAAGGCAACTGGCGTCATAGCGTAAAGGGCATGCTACTTCGCAAAACAGTTACCATTATTCAGTTTGCAATAGCAACAGCGTTGATTATGGGAACTACTGTTATTTACAACCAGATGAAGTTTATTCAGCAGAAAGATCTTGGCTTTAACAAAAGCCAGTTGATGAACATATACCTGCCGCGAGATTCTGCTTCCCAACAGTCAGTCAATGCTTTTCAAATTGAGTTGCGGCAGCGTCCTGAGATAAGTGGGCTAACTATAGGCAACGGAATGACTGAGGACGGACTAACCATTGGTACCACTATTGTTCAATCCGAAGGAAAAAGAAGAGAACTGATGTGCAATTATTATGGCATTGATCCTTATTTTTTGCCTGTCTTTCAGGTGCAGTTGGCTGAGGGAAGAAATTTGTCTGATAGTTTTGGTACTGACAAAAAAGAGGCGTTTTTAGTAAATGAAGCGTTAGTAAAAATGATGGGATGGAAATCGGCTATTGGCCAGGACATAGAAGGATTTGGGCATAAAGGAAAAGTCGTCGGGGTTGTAAAAAATTTTTATTACAGGTCTTTACATAATCTTGTCGAGCCACTTGTAATGGCATACAATCTTAATCCCGCCAATACAACAACAGTAAAAATAAAACCGTCTGATCTGCATGAAGTGACAACAATTTTTAAGAAATACTTTCCTTCTGTACCAGCTGATTATTCCTTCTTTGATGAAATCGTGGATAAGCGGTACGAAAAGGATAAACTAACAATGTCGTTGTTCAATGACTTTACAATATTGGCCCTCTTTGTCTCCTGTCTTGGGTTATACGGGTTAGTCGCATTAATAGCTGTGCAACGAACAAAAGAAATCGGAATAAGAAAAGTGCTGGGTGCTACACTAAGCCAGCTTTTATCCTTACTGGCAAAAGATTTTATGAAACTGGTGTTGTGTGCTTTAGTAATTGCTTTACCCATCGCAGGATATTTCATGAATAAATGGCTGGCATCTTATGCTTATCATATTCCGTTAGCCTGGTGGATGTTTTTGATTCCAGTTTTCTTTGTTATGATAATCGCTCTAACCGTTATCAGCAGGGAGATTGTCCGAGCAGCACTCGCAAATCCGGTGACCTCTTTACGAACAGAGTGAAAGGAATACAATCATTTTAACTCTGCGCGGGTCGTGTACGTAAGAATAAGCTTTTTTCGATTGTGTTTAGGTAGATGTCTTGAAGTTGTTTGCCCACTTCATCATCGTTGCGTCTTTGCTCCGTTGTGCGAAATTTTTTGACCGACAAAGGCACCAGGAAAAGATACAAGCCCTGCTTGTTGGTAAGTAGGGGTTCATCAACGGCTGGCTTTGCGATTCTTCGCGACTTTGCGTGAAATAGTTGATCAATTGAATTGTTGCAGCACAAGAGTGCGACGCAACAGTCGCTCTTTAGTAGCAAGATAGCCTGGCCCATAATAAAGAAATTGAAAAGAATCATTCATTTCGTCTTTATTCTTTTCTGCAACTCCTCGATCCACATGTTGATGTGGTGCGATAGGTAACCGTCCCTGATCTGTGCTCATCCCTACCTACGGCAAGTGTGCAATCCGTGAGATTAATGGCGTGTTCAGAATAAATGGCTCACAGATTCCACAGATTTTCACGGATAATGGAATCACGACCCTTGTCAGGAAGTGGTAAAATTTACCAGGAAACTTTTGTTCTATTTTTTTAGTTGAATAATTGCATTAAGTTTTCAAAAACTTGAAGCAATGAAAAAGATCATGTGGATAAGACTCGCCGCATTTTGTTTGTTCTTCTTGTATTTACATCTCAGGGCCGTTGCGCAATCAGAAAATTTAACCATAAAGTATCTCCGGATGGATAGCGTAACTGCCCTGGGTAAACCAATTGGTGAAGAAGTATCACAAGAGATCGGGAAGGACGGGGGAACAATTGTTTCGGATGATGGAAGGATTGAATTGATATTTCCCGAAGGCGCACTAAGCACAAAGAAAAAAATAAAGATCCAGCCCGTTACTAACCTTGCGGCTAATGGTTCCGGAAATGCCTACCAGATGGAACCATTGGGAACAGAATTTCAAAAACCCGTCACACTTGTTTTCCATTTTTCGGAGAATGAGTTTACCGGCACCTCGGCAGAATTCAAAGGCATTGCTTCGCAGGATGAAAAGGGGAAGTGGCAGGTAATGCCAGAAGTATTATTGGACACGGTCGCAAAAACGATTACAACGCAAATCAATCACTTCAGCAGCTATGCGCCATTTGATAAGATCGTATTGAGACCTCAGCAAGCCAGGGTTAAAGTAGAGAAGAGCATTCAGATGGAAATTCATTTTGTGATCAGCGACCTGGATGCCGGCATTGCATTGCCACCTACTATCCCCAATCCCCAATGGACGGTGAACAGTATTGCATTTGGCAATTCATTTGTTGGCACGATAAAGCCATTGACAACAAGCAATGCAACATTCACGGCGCCCCCAGGTTTGCCCGATGACAATCCGGTTGCAGTTGCCGCAGAATTGAAGGGATTGCAGTTTACATTCAATAAAAAAATATTCAAAGACCCGGCTCTTGTCAGCCATTTATTGATCTACGACAAAGCATACAGGATAAGCATGGATGTATGGGTTGACAACAGCGAAGATGGCATCTGTACGATGCGGCTAACAGATCATGGAGAGTTTACCCTGGTGTTGGAAGGCACGCGAACCATGATCAGGGAAATTACCAACCGCAATTTGCAGATCAGGTTCAACCCATGTCCGTGTCCTTTTATTTGGATGAACAAGCCAACGCCCGGACCCATCAACACGATTGGAGCTAAACGAATAGACGTAACACCTGCGAGTCTGCCATCAACTCCGTTTCGTAAGGTGAAGATCCTGCTCAACCATGCAATATCGCCGATGCCTGCATTCAAGATTTCTTGTCCAACCGGAGGAGGTATGCCAACTATGTCTCCAGCAGTTTTTTTGCCTCCTTTAATTGAATTTGAAGCCAATAATGAAACCGAGCAGAAAATTACTTTGTCGGAGCTGACAAATGGTTCTATGAAAAACTCCAGGAGAGATGGGGTGAATATTTTAATAAGGCTTATTGAAGAGAATGATCAATGAGTGAGTTCCACGTTTTTCTTTCTTTTGTTTGCCCAAAAGAAAGAAACAAAGAAAAGGGCAGGCAAAAATCCCGCACGTGCGGGACTCCGCTGTTTTTGGCAAGCCCACGCACATGAACATTCATTAAACTTTGTGGGCATACTACGTTATCGAATTGATAGTAGGAATAGCTTGCGTCGTGCTATGCGAAGCCTCTGAAGGCGCTGTCTTTTTCGTCTGCTGTCTTTAAGGTTGGTAGTCCATTAAGTTAGACGAAAAAGAAGGCGCTGGAAAATTTCTTTATTTCATAGTCGGGCGGGTGTTTTATGTTGTTGACTATCAAAGCGGGTGTTTGCTGAGGCCCCACCCCATCATCACACCGTATTATGGAAATTTGCGCCGCCATCTCCACATGGAGAGGGGAGTAGAGTCTATGAATTTATACTCTTGATGGGGTGAGGTCGAAAGTGCAAAATAAATGACTCAATCTGTTGTTATTGACTGTGACAGCATCTTTGTTTGCCCATAGTTTGCGATTATTGAGAGCAACAGAACATAAAACAAATAGGCCTTGACTTAGATGGGGAACTGTTTACGTTCGATCACGATGGTCACAAAAAAAGTCGGTTTTAGGCCGACCTTTTAGGAGCATGGTCAAAGGTGCGCTGCGTAAGGCAGACCGATTCATATTCAGATATGAATTTTTCTTTCTGATCTGCCTCATTTCTCCGGTCGAGTTCGTTGATTATTGCCTCAATTGTATACTTACATTGAAAATATTCCCTGTTGGGGTGAAGTCCATAAAAACGGAATAACTGAGTAAATTTTTCTGTATACTTGGCAAGCAACTCGATAAGGGCATCTGTATCAATATATCGAAATTGAGTCATGGATTAGCGGGTGTTATATGTAATATTTTCCTTCGGATTGGAGGTTAAGCAAATAACCACAATTTTTGTGCGGAAGGCCATTTAGCTTTAGAAGCGATCGAAGACGCTTGCCAGATGAGAAATATTTTCTACGAATTGGTGTTAGGAAGTGGGGGCAGGCAATTCTTCGAATGCTCCGTGTATGTCTGTGTTCTCCGTGCCTCTGTGGTTATATTACCATGGAAACACTGAGTTCACGAAGCAACACAAAGAAAATCGTTATTCTAAGATGATTGGAATTACCGAACCTTGAATGGAGCGTCGCAACTAAAGTATCATAGTAGTAATGCAGCTAAGTACATAAAAAATTTCAAATCAGCGCCCAATCAATTATTTCACCCTTATTCTTTTCTCCAACTCATCGATCGGCATGTTGATCTGCCTGCCAATGGGTTGATCATCCCTGTAAGTGATCAGCTTTAAATGCAATGCATCTTTCGGTATGATGAGAGGCTTCTCGTACCTGGGATAAAATTCATCGGGATTGGTCTCATCAAATGAGTAATGAATATCGAGAGGAATTTCCGTTTGCAATTCAACTTTCAACTGGCCATTCTCCATTGAAGGTGTGAATATGGGATCATACATGCTGCGCGAATAGTTGATCCTGGCAATATCCATCCTTTGAAAATGATACTCGACTCTTTTTACAAAATCCGGCCAGTTCTTTCTTTCTTTTGGCGACCAGACTGATTCTGCCACCGACATTCCCCTCGGCCACAAAAGATATTCAGCTGCACGCATGTTGGGGTTGTGTTCACTCCATAAACAAGCTTCACCACCAAGGATCAAGTTGGGATCGATGCCGTCAGGGACAGGCTCGAACTTGTAGCTTTGATTTAATCGTAAACTGGCGAATTCAGGCGGTTCAACATAAGGATCACCCTGCATGAGATCGACATAGGTGTAATCGAGAGGTGCCATCACGACATGATGTCCCTGCTTCGCCGCAGTTATTCCTCCTTTTATCCCGCGCCAGCTCATCACAGCTGCACCGGGAGCCAAACCTCCCTGTAAAATTTCATCCCACCCGATCATCTTCTTTCCCTTCGACCGAATTATTTTCTCAACGCGTTTCATAAAATAGCTTTGCACTTCTTCCATATTCTTTAAACCTTCTTTTTTCGCCAATGCTTCCACCTGTTCATTTGATTCCCAAAAATTTTTCGCCGCTTCATCACCACCAACATGGATGTATTCAAAAGGAAACAATTGCGCAATCTCACCCAATACTTTGTCTAAAAATTCAAATACTTTCTCATTGGCAGGACAGAATGTATTATCGATCAGCGCACGATTACCGCTATCATCCCAGATCTGGAACTCTTCACCCACATTGACTGCATAAGTACCGGGAGTGCATGATAGTTCGGGATAAGCTGCAAGCGCTGCCATGCTGTGCGCCGGCATCTCTATTTCCGGGAGAATGGTTACAAATCTTTCTTTCGCATATTGAAGCAGTTCCTTAATATCATCCTGCGTATAAAAACCACCATATGTTTTTGGTTCGTTGGGATCAGGCGCTTTTGTGTTGCCCCATGCACCTT
>DASYSW010000264.1:0-7571 GCA_036002905.1 Chitinophagaceae bacterium | reverse complement strand
ATCAGGACAAAATATAGATAAGAAAGGTAAATATTATACTCCTCAATTTGCTTTTTTGGAGAATGAAAATTTACCACGTAGTATTTATGGCGAGTGGTGAGCGGTGACTGGAAAATTGGGACAAAAGTGCTCCCATTTGCCAACTGTTATCCTACTAGCCACTCCCCATTTACTACTCACCTAATAATTCACCACCTGCTCTTCGATGGTTTCAGGAATTTCACGCCATTCATATTGCTGATTGCGCAACTGCGGTTCAAAGCCGGCTTCGCGAATAGCATTTTGTATCGTTTTGTATGTAAATCGGTGTGGAGCACCCGCAGCACTGACCACATTTTCTTCGATCATGATCGATCCAAAGTCATTGGCGCCGGAATGCAGGCAAATTTGGGCGGTTTGTTTTCCAACAGTTAGCCATGACGCTTGTATGTTTTTTATGTTGGGCAGCATGATACGGCTCATTGCGATCATTCGGATATATTCCTCCGCGGTAACTAAATTATGTACGCCCCGTATCTTTGCAAGCAAAGTGTCTACGTCCTGGAAGGTCCATGGAATGAATGCCAGGAATCCCTTTGCATTTTCAGGCTTGCGACTTTGTACTTCTCTTATTTTTATGAAATGTTCAAAGCGTTCTTCGATTGTTTCCACATGCCCAAACATCATAGTGGCTGATGCGGTGATATTTTGCTTGTGGGCTTCATGCATAATGTCAAGCCATTCCTGCGCACCGCATTTTCCTTTGCTGATCAGTCTGCGGACACGATCGACCAGGATCTCCGCTCCTGCGCCCGGCAGTGAGTCAAGTCCCGCTTTTCTCAATTCTATTAATACCTCGCGATGAGTGCTTTTCCCGAGTTTGGTTATGTGCGCCACTTCAGGTGGTCCAAGTGCGTGAAGTTTAATTGTCGGAAATTCCTGCTTTATCTGCCGGAAAGTGCTTGTGTAAAAATCCAGTCCTAATTCCGGGTGATGGCCTCCCTGCAGTAGCAATTGATCACCGCCGTACCTGATCGTTTCCGTAATTTTTTTTCGATAGGTCGACATATCTGTAATGTATGCATCCGCGTGACCAGGAATGCGATAGAAATTGCAAAACTTGCAATTGGCGATACAGACATTGGTCGTATTCACATTGCGGTCTATTTGCCACGTGACCTTTCCGTGTGGCACCTGTTTTTTTCTCAATTCATCAGCCACGAACATTAATTCAGTCAGCGGTGCATTTTTGAAAAGAAAAACGCCTTCTTCAAGAGTGAGAAAATGAAACGCCAGTGCTTTTTGATAAAGATCAGTCAAATCCATGTTTGTAGTTCCTTCGTGTGCAAATTTACGCCAGCCGCAGTCGCCAACACAATAATAGTAGCTGGCTTTGACAAGGAAGCTTTTTCAGTTAATTTTATAGCTATTAAGATCTGTTGCATCTTTTTTATGTCAAATCTTGTCATCCTATGGAATCCCCTGCTATGAGTAAAAGATTGCTGCTATATATTTCAGTAAGCATTGCTTTGTGCAATGCGCTTGTCGCGCAGGAAGAGTTTATTGAACCAGCCGCAAAATACCTGACCCGAGTTCATTTTACCCAATTAACAGGTGGCGTCATCTTATTACAGGGGCAGTTCGGCGACTTCCCTGATACAATGAATTTTATTCTCGACACTGGTAGTGGCGGAATTTCACTGGATTCCACTACTGCGACGCAATTGAAATTAACACCAGTGCCCAGTGACAAGACGATCCGGGGTATCGCCGGCATTCGCCTTGTGAGTTTTGTCAATAACGAAAAATTGAAACTGGGGGACCTCACTATTGACAGTCTTGACTTTCACATAAACAATTATGACATCCTTACAGCAGTATATGGGGAACGTATTGACGGCATCATTGGGTATTCGCTTTTAAAAAGATTCATTTTTAAAATCGATTATGATAGCTCAAGAATAGACATCTTTTCAAAAGGAACTTTTAAATATCCGAAAGGGGGATATATGTTCAGGCCCCTGATCGCTACGCTTCCCATTCAAACCGCCAGGGTCAAAGACGAAAAAACGATCCAGACGCGCTTCTTGTATGACATAGGCGCGGGGTTGTGCATGATGCTTTCAGAAGATTTTGTCCAGGACAGCATGTTGCTGAATAAAAAAAGAAAGCTTTATTATAAAGAAGCAGAAGGTCTCGGTGGAAAAATTGATATGCAAATGACGGTGATCAAAGAGTTGAAATTTGGCCCTTACCGCTTCCGAAATGTCCCGGTTTACATTTTCAAGGATGAATATAATGTCACTTCTTATCCGTTCCTGGGAGGTATCATAGGGAATGATATTTTAAGACGTTTCAATTGCATTTTAAATTACGATAAAAGAGATTTTTACCTCACACCTAATTCTCACTTCCTTGATGCCTTCGATTACTCTTATTCAGGTATTGAATTATATTTTATAAACGGACAGATTGTCGTTGGCGATGTAGCCCAGCAATCGCCCGCCGAAAAATCGGGTCTAAAGGAAGGCGATATCGTAATATCGATTAACAACGTATTTAACCAAAGCCTCACTCAACTAAAGAGCGCCCTGCAAAATGCGAACGAAAGGATTAAAATGATCGTAAGACGGGGTACCGAATTGAAGGTTTTTGAATTTAAAGTACGCACCATATTTTAAGAGCCACCTGTCTTTTCTGCATGGAATGAACAATTGGCCCGCTATTTCGTTCTTTCCTACCTTTACAAACTTTTTGTCACTTTATTGTTGGAGTTAGCTTTTTATGATACAATTTGAAAGATTTACCCTGCCAAATGGCCTTCGTGTCATCGTTCACCGGGATACGTCAACGCCAATGGCGGTTGTCAATGTGATGTATAATGTGGGGGCCAGGGATGAGGACCCGAATAAAACGGGCTTTGCACATTTGTTCGAACACCTGATGTTCGGCGGGTCTTTGCATATTGAGAACTATGATGAGCCCCTGCAGATGGCCGGTGGTGAGAACAACGCGTATACTACAAACGACCTAACTAATTATTATGTCCAGTTGCCGGCGGAAAATATTGAAACCGCGTTCTGGTTGGAAAGTGACCGGATGCTTTCACTTGCGTTTAGTGAAAAGAGTCTTGATGTGCAACGCAAGGTCGTGTGCGAGGAATTCAAGGAGCATTATATAAACAAACCTTATGGTGACGCCTGGCATAAAATGAGAGAGTTGGCCTATGAAGTTCATCCTTATCGCTGGATGACCATCGGCAAGGAGTTGTCGCATGTTGAAAAGGCAAAGCTGGATGATGTAAAAGATTTCTTTTTCAAATTCTACAGGCCGGTAAATGCTATTCTTGTGGTTGCCGGCAATGTGACGGTGGAGCAGGTAAAACAACTTTCAGAGAAATGGTTTGGAGACATTCCTTCGGGCGACAAATATGTTCGTCGTCTGCCCGAAGAGCCACTTCAGAAGAAAGGAAGGAGCCAGGAAGTAAAAACTGATGTTCCCTTGGATGCCTTATACAAGGCATGGCATATTTCTTCAAGACTGGATAAAAAATATTACATCACTGACCTGATCACGGATATCCTGAGTGGTGGAGGATCATCCCGCCTGTATCACACGCTGGTTAAAGAAAAAAAACTATTCAGCAATATTGAGTGTTACCATTTTGGCAGTATTGACAATGGCTTGCTTGCTATCGAAGGCAAGTTGGTGAAAGGGATTAAGATGGAAGATGCAGAAAAAGCGGTCGATGAAGAATTGGAAAAGATGAAGAAGGACCCGGTAAGCGAAGCAGAGCTGGAGAAAGTCAAAAATAAAACGGAAAGCACGATCGCGTTTGAGGATATGTCAGTGATGAACAGGGCCAATAGTCTTGCTTTTTATGAATTATTGGGCGATGCCGAATTGATGAACACAGAACTTGAAAAGTATAGCGCGGTAACAACGGCCGATATCCTGGACGAATCAAAAAATATTTTCAGAAAGGAAAACAGCAGCACATTATATTATTATTCAAATAACTGACACGTGATAAAGGAAGCAAAAAAAGGTATTGACAGGACAATAGCACCAAAAATAGTTGATGCAGTAGATTTTGATCTGCGTCTTAAGCCATATCAGAAATATATTTTAAGAAATGGGGTGGAGGTGTATGCAATTGATGCCGGGGCCGAAGAGGTCATGATGGTGGAGTGGGTATATTATGCAGGCGATTGGTACGAAGAGAGAAACCTCGTTGCCGCCGCTACAAATTTCATGTTGAAAAATGGAACGTCGTCAAAAACAGCATTCCAGATCAATGAGCATTTCGAGTACTACGGTGCCTATCTTAATCGTGCTGCTTATAACGAAACTTCGACAATAACGCTGCATACACTGACAAAGCATATCGAACAGCTTTTGCCGGTTGTCCGTGAAATGCTGACCGACCCTGTCTTTCCTGAAGAAGAACTGGCGATCTATAAGAAAATAATGCAACAGCGTTTGTCGGTCAACCTGTTGAAAAGTGATTTTGTCGCACATCGATTTATCGATGCTTACTTGTATGGAGAACAACATCCCTATGGCCGCTATAGCCGCGCTGAAGATTATGAGGCACTGACGAGGGAACAGTTGATTGAATTCTATAAAAAATATTACCAGCAGGGAAAGTTCGTAATGTTCGTAGCGGGCAAGCTTCCAAAAAATCTGGAGGAGTTGCTTGACAGGAATTTTGGTGATCTCGCCAACAATAAAGTTGGATCCTTCAATTATTTGACAGAACCAGCTACCGAAAAAAGACAAAGGATCACTAATGATCCCAACGGGGTGCAGGGTGCGATACGTATCGCAAGACCTTTTCCCAACCGGCATCATCCGGATTTTTTAAAAGCCCAGGTGTTAAATAGTTTGTTTGGGGGTTTTTTTGGTTCAAGGCTGATGGCGAATATTCGTGAAGACAAGGGATATACTTACGGCATTCACAGCTATATTCAAAATCACATCCAGCAAACCGCATGGATGGTCAGCACCGAGGCCGGTCGCGACGTTTGTGAAGCGGCTATTAAGGAAGTCTATCATGAAATGGAAGTCTTGCGCAATGAATTGGTTGATGATGAAGAATTGTTATTGGTTCGCAACTACATGATGGGAAGTATACTTGGCGATCTCGACGGACCCTTCCAGGTGATTGCAAGATGGAAAAATATTATTCTCAATGGCCTGGATGAAAAATATTTTTACGATTCAATTAAGACGATCAAAACCATTACAGCTGAAGAGATAAAGCAACTGGCCGAAAAATACTTTCAACCTGAAGAATTTTATGAATTAGTGGTGGTATAGTTATTGATCAATTTATAAAAACACTTCAATGAGATTCCTGATACGCATTTTGGTGATCGCCGCCGTTTCATTTGGCCTCGCGCATGTCCTCAGCGGCATCCACATTGACACCTTCTGGACCGCACTGGTATTTGCCGTTGTGCTGGCTATTCTCAACACTTTTGTAAAACCACTTATCGTTCTTCTTACACTTCCCGTTACTATCCTTACCCTGGGGTTGTTTCTTTTTGTCATTAATGCACTGGTTGTGTTGCTGGCCAGTCGGTTTGTCGATGGTATCAGGGTTTCGGGCTTCTGGTGGGCATTGATATTTAGCCTGATCCTTTCCGTTGTTACTTCTATTCTTAATAGCGAATTCGATAAAGAACGTCGCCGGAGTATTTTGTAATGACAGATGATTGTGCCCGTTGAATCTCTGTGTATATTTCTCAATTTAACTGACCATCTTTTTTGTTGGCAGCCTTCGTGGCCATTGTGATTCTTTGTGAGCTTTGTGGCCATATAAGTTTGGTTTACATCGATAGAGTTAATTGAAAAAAAACTTGTAGGTTTTCAAAACCTTATAGGTTTTACAATCTGTTTTACAGTAGGTTTGTAAACATGAATTTTGACCGCAGGAATTTTTCCAACGAACAACTCATACATTTCTACCGCGAGCTTTTATGGCCAAGAATGATCGAAGAAAAAATGCTGGTGTTGTTGCGCCAGGGAAGGATCTCCAAATGGTTCAGTGGGATCGGCCAGGAAGCCATCGCAACAGGCGCTGCACTTGCCCTGGATGAAGATGAATGGATCATGCCTTTGCATCGCAATCTTGGTATATTCACGAGTCGCGGCATGCCCCTTCATAAATTGTTTATGCAATGGCAGGGAGGCAGAGACGGATATAGCAAGGGAAGAGAAAGAAGTTTTCATTTTGGAAGTAAACAGCATCATATCTGTGGCATGATCTCGCACCTTGGCCCACAGTTGGCAATCGCAGACGGAGTGGCGCTCGCACATAAACTTAAAAAACAGAATAAAGTTTCACTAGCATTTACCGGCGAAGGAGGAACAAGCGAGGGAGATTTTCATGAAGCAATGAATGTTGCTGCGGTCTGGGACCTTCCTGTAATTTTTCTAATTGAGAATAATGGATATGCTTTAAGCACTCCCACGAGTGAACAATACCGGTCCATCAGTTTGGTTGATAAAGCCAGGGGTTACGGGATGGAAGGGGTCACTATTGATGGCAACAATATTTTAACGGTGTATGATACCCTCAAAGGCGTTCGCGATTATTGCCTCGATAACCAAAAGCCATATTTAGTTGAATGTCTCACCTTCCGCATGCGTGGACATGAAGAGGCGAGTGGAACAAAATACATCCCCCAAAAACTTTTCGAGATCTGGCAATTGAAAGATCCCGTGAATAAGTATGAAGAGTATGCAAAGTCTATTGGCGTGTTGAGTGATGAAGAAATTTCCGGGATAAAAAACGAATTCAAAGAAAAAATTGAGGACGAATTGAAGATCGCATTTAGTGCAAAACCAATAGAAGGAGATACGGAGGAAGAACTGGACGATGTGTATGCTTCGTCAGACGTGAGGCGTGAGTCGTCAGTGAAAATCGTTGACAACTCAAAACCCACTCACCATTCACCATTCACCACTCACGATATTCGCTTCATCGACGCTATCAAACAAGGCTTGCATCAAAGCATGCAAAAAAACTCCAACCTTGTCCTGATGGGGCAGGATATTGCTGAATATGGAGGTGCTTTTAAAATAACAGAAGGCTTTCTGTTCGAATTCGGCAAAGAGCGTGTTAGAAATACTCCTCTGTGCGAGAGTGCAATTTTAGGGGCTGCACTGGGATTAAGTCTTGAAGGAATGAAAAGCATGGTAGAAATGCAGTTTGCCGATTTTGTCACGATGGGTTTTAACCAGATCGTGAATAATCTTGCGAAGATATATTATCGCTGGGGACAAAATGCAGATGTGGTGATCCGCATGCCCACCGGTGGAGGAGTTGGTGCTGGTCCTTTTCATTCGCAGGCCAATGAAGCGTGGTTTGTACATACTCCCGGCTTGAAAGTTGTCTATCCTTCTACTCCCGTTGATGCAAAAGGATTGTTGATCGCAGCCATTAATGATCCAAATCCCGTGATGTATTTTGAGCACAAGGCTCTTTATCGAAGTGTAAACGGGCCGGTACCTGAAGAGTATTACAAAATCGAAATCGGCAAAGCAAAACATGTGAGAGAGGGTGATGAGATCAGCATTATCAC
>DASYSW010000263.1:0-6315 GCA_036002905.1 Chitinophagaceae bacterium | reverse complement strand
TTGGAATGGATGGTATGCGTTGCGATGCAGATGGTAATCTCTATATTACAAGACATGGAAAGGGTGTTGTAGCCAAGGTCTCTTCAAAGGGTCAGCTGTTAAAGGAAATATTATTGGTGGGGAAGAAACCAAGTAATATAGCTTTCGGAGGTCCCGATGGAAAAACAGCCTATGTTACATTACAGGATCGTGGCAACATCGAAACGTTCCGGGTAGAAGCACCGGGTCGAGAGTGGAAAATGATGAAAACAAAATAAAGCGAAGATTAAGATCACACGTTTAACGTCTGCGTAATTTATGACCGGCCATCGCGTAGTATAATATCATAAAATAGCCTGGCAAAACAATACAGTATGCTATTTGCGTATTGAGTATTTCGGTAAAGCGGCCATAGAGGAGGGGCAGCACTGCGCCGCCGCCAATCGCCATGATAAGCAACGAGGAACCGATCTTTGTAAACTTTCCCAGTCCATCAATAGCAAGGGGCCAGATCGAGGGCCACATGAGCGAATTAGCAAGACCCAATAATGCAACAAATGTTATGGAAGTATAACCGGTTGTGCAAAGTGCTATGATCGAAAATACAATTCCTGCAACGGCAGATATCTTTAAAGCATTTTCCTGTTTAATAAATTTAGGGATACAGATGATGCCGATGATGTAACCGATCAGCATGTTGACTATCGTAAAGCTTGCAAAAAACTTAGCCGTTGACAATGCTATGCCCAGTGATGCGCCATACCCCGTGATGGTATCAACCGCAATTACCTCTGCACCCACATACAGGAAGAGCGTTACGACACCGATCAACAAGTGTGGAAAATGAAAAATGCTTTTGTGATTTGTGTTCGGTGCAATTACAGTTTCATCTTCTGTGCCTGCTTCCACTTCAGGTAAACTCGAAAAATAAATAAACAAGGCAAGCAAGACCAGCGTGATCATCATAATTGCATACGGCAGGATGACACGATGAGCCAATTCATTCAGCATTTCATTTTTTTGCTGAATAGTGAGTACGGCCAACCTCTTATCAAGCCCGTCTGCGTCCTGCAAAATGATAGCACCGAGAATGATCGGGGCAATCACGCCTGCAATGCCATTACAAATGCCCATTACACTGATGCGTTTGGCAGCGCTTTCCTGCGGACCGAGAATTGTTATATACGGGTTAGCCGCCGTTTGCAAAATTGTAAGTCCAGCGCCCTGCATAAATAAACCCAGCAGGAATAGCGGGAAAGTTCGTGTGAGTGCAGCGGGAATAAAAAACAAGGTGCCTGCAGCCATGATGAATAAACCCGTGCTCATACCCTTTTTAAATCCTGTTTTCTTGAGCACCCATGCTGAAGGTATCGCCATTACCGTATATGAAATATAAAACGAAAAAGCTACAAAATATGATTCAAATGAAGAAAGCTCGCAGGCGATGCGCAGGTAGGGGATCAACACGGAGCCAAGCCAGGTTACAAATCCGAAAACAAAAAACAACGATCCGATGATGAATATGTTCTGGTTGCTTTTTTTTGTGTCAAATCTTTGCTCAATTAATTCCGCTGAAATAGTTTCCATGCCAGGTGATGAAATTATTTGTTGTTCTGCAGGTGATCATGTGCTGCTTTTACGCTGCCAAAATCCATCAAAATTTTCTTTGCCTCATCATAGTTGTCGATGGCAGCTTTTTCCATCAGCATTTTTACTGCACGGTCCGTGATCTTATTATTGATGAGTAACACATGCACCATCCTGTTGTCTTCAACGCGTCCGAGTTGGATCATGGCAGTGGTGCTGATGATATCAAAGATCATTTTTTGTGCTGACCCGCATTTCATTCGCGTACTGCCCGTAATAAATTCAGTTCCCGTGATCACTTCCACCGGGTAGTCAGTAACAGCAGCAACTGGTGAACCAGAATTACTGACAATGCAACCAGTACTAATATTATTTTTTCTGCATTCTTTCAAAGCACCTAACACAAAAGGTGTAGTACCGCTGGCTGTGATGCCGATCACAAAATCTTTCTCCGAGATATTTTGTTCTTGTAGAGCAAGCCATCCGGCAGTTGTATCATCTTCCATTTGTTCCAGTGCGTCTGCCAGGCGATCAATTCCACCGGCGAGTATAACATTTACCATTCCTTTCGGAATACCGTAGGTAGTGGGTAACTCAATGGCATCAAGTACAGACAAGCGTCCTCCGCTGCCTGCACCAAGATAGAACATCCGACCACCACTCTTTAATTTTTTCACTACCGCAGCGATCAGTTGATTTAGTTGTGGCAGCGCTTTTTCAATAGCCACCGGAACAATTTTGTCTTCATTATTTATTGCTGCTGTAATTTCTTCAATAGATTTTTTTTCAAGATGCCTGTGAGCAGATGGTTGTTCTGTAATTCTTGTCATTGTCTTTAGCGGATTGCTTTTTGCGGAGGTATTTCCCTGAATATCCGGCTTTTTAAATCACCTATCCAGGGCCACAATTTTTGTTTGTTAAGATCGATGTCTACAACTACGACAGGATTATCCTTAGTCGCCTCTTTCATTACCTCACCTTGCTTGTCAAATACTGCCGAGATCATGTCATATGTTGACGATACGACGTAAACCTGGTTTTCAATAGCCCGGGCTTTGGCAAGATTAACGTCACCGCCCCAGATCGGGAGAAAAATTATTTCCGCACCTTTTTGCGCCAGTGTCCTGGCTGCCTCAGGAAAAGTAACATCCCAGCAAATCATCAAACCGATTCGACCAAAATCGGTATCGAAAACAGAAAATGAATCTCCGGGCGTAATCCCACCGTCAATCTCCTCTTGTGGTAAACTTACCTTGCGATATTTTCCGGCAAGATTGCCACTTCTGTCAATGAGCACGGCTGTGTTGAAAACAGTATCTCCGGTTCTTTCTAAGATACCTGCCACAATGTATAAATTATATTTCCTCGCAATGCTTCCGAGGAAGTTTGTCGTTGGACCAGGAACTGGCTCACTTGCTGAAATATAATCCAGGCTTGTTCCTACCAGCGTCATCTCCTCAGGAAGACAAACAATGTCAGCTTTTTGATTGGCTGCTCTTGCTATAAGCTCTGAGAATTGCGCCAGGTTTTCGCGGGATGACTTGCTATTTCTAGGACGGTGATGAATCGTTGCCACTCTTACTACCCGTGGTTTTGGAGCCAATGCTTTTTGAAACGACGTTCCTCCATAATGTACGATGCCATTTGCGTCCCATCTGTAAGTCAATTCGATCTTCGCTTTTCTTGCACTATCAGGAACGCGGTACAGTTGATTTATATAATTCCAACCTTCATTCGTTTTATCTGGAAGTGTAGCTGGATATTCAGGGTAGCCAATAGTTTTTCCTGAAACGTCCTGCCAAATGATCCTTGCGAAAATGTCCCGGTTAGGTTCTTCGACATTTGACGCAATAAAGTTTGACTGAAATTGAAAATATTCGCCAGGCTCTACATTCATTGTGCGATACCAATGACCGTTTGCATATTCTTTGCCCGCCCCTTCAATCGCCAGGGTTGGCTGTCCATTGTAGGTTGTACTACTATCAATATACCATTTCGGAGCGATCTCTTTTCGTTGGCTTTCGAAGCTCCATTCAGAAGGGTTGATCCTTTGGCAGTCTGCGGTTACAGCACCACAAAACATCAGGACCGACAACAATGAAATTGATGATATCAATTTCGAATTGTAATTATCAAATGACTTCAACATATTTCCAGATTTCTGAATGACCCAAAGGTAGGATTATGCTAACTGTGGCAGGGTTAAAGGGACCTTGAAGGTTATCACGCTGTTTCAACCGCGGCGCAGTTATAAAAGGAATCAATGAATAACAGTGACGGTTCCTTTTTGTAAAATATCTTTTATCCCTTTATTCGAATACGTTGCTAGCCACACGTAGGTGCCTGCCATAATGGTTCCATCGCTCCTTTTTCCATCCCATTTCTTAGATGGATCGGTGCTCCTGAAAACAAGCTGACCCTGGCGGTTGTAGATAAGCAATGTATAATCTTTTACAGTGGGCAAATAGCCCAGTGGCCCAAAGTAATCGTTTTTAAGGTCGCCATTGGGAGTAAATGCATTCGGGAAAAATATGAAACCGCAATCGCTGATTATGTTTATTGTGTCTTTTAAAATACAATTACGATTGTCTATTACTTCAACCGTATAAGTTCCTGGATTTATCACAGTGTAATTTGCCAACACGGAATTATCCTGCCACTTGTAACTGTTGTAAGTACCGGGGGACAAAATAATATGATTCCCCGGGCACAGGGTAGTATCGTTCCCAAGAAAAATGGGTTGGGGTTCATCATTTAGGATCGTTGCCACTATTGACGCTTTACAATTATTTTGATCGGCAACAGTTAACTGGTAGTCGCCCGGAGGCACATTATTTAACGTTTCAGTTATACTGTTGTAAGACGTCCACAAATAGGTATAGGGTGAGGTGCCGCCGCTCACTGCAGCAGTGGCGCTTCCATTGCTAAGTTGGCAATAAGAATGTTCGGTCGTAATGTCGATGTTAAGAACTTCAGGTTCTGTAATGGTTACTGAAGCGGTTACCCTGCAACCAGCCGTATCCTGTAAATTTAAATTGTAAGTGCCGGCGCCCACATTTGTGATAGGGTTTTGGTTAAAAATTTCTGTGTTATTTGTCCATTGGAAATCATAAGGGGGTGTGCCACCGGTAACAAGGGCTGTTACTGTTCCCGTTTTTTCACCGGGGCATAACACATTTGTTTGTGAAAGCTCCAACTGGATGGGAGATGATGATGCAATATTTGTGGTATCAGTTTTTATGCAGCCGTTGTTATCCTTTATGATTACTGTGTATTGTCCCGGTGCAAGGTTGTTGACAGAAGAGTTCGCAGAGTTCACGGGACCCCAGGTATACTGGTATGGGCCGGTGCCGCCATTAACGACCACTGAAGCACTTCCGTTATCATCTCCGCAAAAAGTGTTTTGCCGTTTTATGGTCGAAGTAAGGGCCGGAGGCTGATGTATGGTTGTACTGGCAATTGCTTTACATCCGTTCGCATCTGTTACAATCACTGTTTGGTTTCCTGCGGCAAGATTACTGTTGGTAGCCGTGTTTCCCGCCGAAGACCATGCATAAGAGTAAGGTTTATTTCCTCCTGTAGCTGTTGCTATTGCTGTTCCATTGTTGCCACCAAAACAGCTTACATCGTTGATATTTGAAATTGTTACATCCAGGTTACCGGAATCCGGGAGGTCAACATGTATAGTTTTATAACATAGGTTTTTATCAACAACAATAATTGTGTAAGCTCCGGACGGGAGATTTTTTGCAGATGACGTAGCACTTACGTTGGGTAACCATGTGTAAGAATAGGGCGCTAATCCTCCGGACATGGCAATATCAATACTTCCATTGCTAACAGTACACGTGGGCTTAACAATTTTCACTGTGTGGAGCATAGGAGGTGGTTCACCTAGTGATATGTGTACCGATGCAGGACAACCATCTGCATTTAATATGGTAGCATTATAGTCGCCGGCGCCAAGATGAACAGCAGTTCGCGTAGTTTGCACGGGATCGGTATCCCAATGATAGGTGATAGATGAGCTATCACCCACAAAATTAACAGTGAGAGAACCCGTCGTATCATCGTGGCAACGGATTGGGGTTACGATCGACGCAACAATATTCTCGATGATTTCTAACCGGGAAAGTGTAAATGTTGAAGAAGTATTTCCAGGCCCGAAGACAGTTAAGCTGACATTGTAGTTACCTCCTGCCGTGTAAGCGTGCGTTGGGTTTGGATCAGTCGACGTATTATTTGCTCCGGCAGAAGGATCCCCAAAATTCCAAAGAAAAGACGTTGGGCATGACGTTGATTTACTGACAAAATTTACCCGAAGGTTGCTCGAACAGTTATAGGCAAACGAAGCAGTGCTGGGGGGTGCTTCTTCAATGCTAAAATCGTCAATTGCAAAACCGTCAAAATCATTGCAGGAACTATTGCTCGCAAATACAAAGCGAAAGATAACATTTGTGTTGCCGGCAAGATTCGGAAGATAATGTTTTGCAGTTATCCAGCCAGCACTTCCTCCGCTTACAAAACATCCTGGCCTGGAAGATTGTATGTTGCCCGACCACGCATCCTTGTTGCCTAAACTTGCGATGGGCCCGTTATTGTACCATCCTTCAGTAAGGCAGCCATTTGTTTCGATTTTATTACCGAGTAATTGCCAGGTCGCGCCATTGTCAGTCGAAAACTCGAGATTAGCTCCATCAAATTTTCCCTCAGTTTCCCAAAATACTTTAAATTTTAAGTAAGGCGCCT
>DASYSW010000262.1:0-3860 GCA_036002905.1 Chitinophagaceae bacterium | reverse complement strand
GAGGATTGGTCAAAGGATAAAGAAATGGTGGAGACGGGAAAAAATATTGAAGCTTATCTTAGCCAGCAAAATAAGGTGAAGGCAAAACTTACTGCACCTTTAATGCTGAGGCATGAACCGAGGCGGGGATCAGATACACTCTACACGGAATTTCCAAATAGTCTCCATGTTGATTTTTATGATGACAGTACTAAAATTGAAAGTTGGGTTGATAGCAAACATGGAAAATACTTTGAGAACATTGACAAGGTGTATTTATGGGATAGCGTGGTTGTGATCAATGTAAAAGGGGACACTCTAAAAAGCCAGGATCTCTGGTGGGATAAGAATAAAGAAATATTTTATACAGACAAGTATGCTGAATACCTGAGGTCAGATAAACAGATTTATCCGGGCAAAGGTCTTGAAGCCACACAGGATTTCAAAAGGATAACTTTTAAGGAACCAACGGGGATTGTGCACGTATCCGATACAAGTTTTTCTAAATAATATCAATAAAAAAGTCCCTCATAAACTATGTGGGACTTTCAATACCTTCAAGGCAAACTTATAGCACTGTTGGTGTTTTTTAAGGTTATAAATTCATTCCTTAAGGTAGAATCGTTTTCATTGCTTTCCGGTCAACCGGAGGCCAGGATACTTGGACTTAAACGGGACTTGGTTTTTCAAAAGGATAAAGAAAGTTGATTGATACGGATTTTTTGGTTTTTCGGATTTGGAAGTTCATTTAAACGGACGTTCTGGTTTTTCGTTTGAACATTGGATCATCGATCAATCAACTTCGAATCAAAAATAGTCTTCACATTTTCTTAGCACAAGAGAAGATATGCTCGTTCTGCGAACTGATGAATTTACTGTCAGACTAGTAAATATTCTAAAAATCTCTTAATCCAAATCAAGTACGCTTGTTTGTCTATCTTCACTATATATCTAATAAACACAGTAATATGTCCTTCAAGAACAAAACTGCAGTCATAACAGGCGCCAGCCGCGGCATAGGAAAAGCGATCGCATTGAAATTGGCGGGAGAGGGCGCCAATATTGTCATTGCCGCAAAAACTGTCGAAGAAAATCCAAAATTGGGAGGAACAATTTTTTCTGCGGCTGAAGAAATTGAATCGGCAGGCGGTGCTGCATTACCTGTTCAGTGTGATATTAGGTTCGAAGACCAGGTTGCCGCAGTGGTACAAAATGCCACTGAGAAATTTGGAGGCATTGACATTCTTATTAATAATGCTTCCGCCATTTCGCTTACAACCACTGAACAAACTGAGGCGAAGCGTTTCGATCTGATGTATGATATTAATGTGAGAGGAACATTTTTCATCACGAAGGCCTGCATTCCTTTTCTAAAGAAATCTTCTAACCCGCATATTCTTACTCTCTCGCCACCACTTAATCCTGATCCCAGGTGGTTGGCGGGTCACGTGGCCTATACAATCACTAAATATGATATGAGCATGATGACCATTGGTTGGGCAAAGGAGTTTAAAGATTATAAAATTGCTGCGAACTCACTCTGGCCGCGGACAACCATAGCTACGGCGGCTGTAAAAAATTTATTGGGCGGTGAAGCATTAATGAAGATGAGCCGCACACCGGCAATACTCGCCGATGCTGCGTATCATATTTTGAAACAACCATCTGTTGAATGCACAGGAAATTTATTCATTGATGAAGAAGTGCTGGCTAAAGAAGGTATTACTGACCTGGATAAATATGCAGTAACACCGGGCGGGAAATTGTATAACGATTTGTTTGTGTAGAAGAGGTGGAAATATGTTGCCACAGAATTACAGAAACACAGAAGGTCTCTGTGCCTTCATGTTTGGGTGTCAGACCTTAAAAAAATAAAAATCATAGTGGAAAAAGAATCTTAAATGCGGTGAAATAACCTTTGAATCGGGAATGAGCTTTAATACATTGCCATGGAATTACAGAGGCGAAGAAATGCTCTGTGCTTCAGTGTCTCAGTGGCAAGATATTCCCTAAAAAGGATAAAATGGAAAAGAGAATTTCGATCGCTTGAAATATCCTTTGCAACAGGAAACGGATTTAACGCTGCGAATGGCAATTGACATTCATAAAATTCTTGGAGCTGGATTTTTGGAGATAGTTTATAAAGATGCGGTCGAGTATGAAACTCTCAAGCAAAATCTCAAATACGAAAGAGATAAGGAATATTTGATACATTATAAAGAAACATTTTACCACATAACTTCTACGCCGATTTTGTCGTCCTTGATAAGGTAATTGTTGAAATTAAAGCAAAAGACGGCGGAATCGCCGAAGAGGACTATGCGCAGACCTTAAATTATTTAAAGTGCTCCCATTGTAAAAGTGGATCTGATTCTAAACTTTGCAAAACTTAAATTGGACATCAAAAGAGTTGTCTTTTAAAATTGTCACAGAAACCAGGGAAGCCCTTCTGTGCTTCAGTGTCTCAGTGGCAACTCAAAATTATTCCTCTCTTTTCTCAGGCCTCATCATAGGAAATAGAAGAACATCCTGTATGGAAGGCTGGTTTAGCAACAACATACAAATGCGGTCTATTCCCAATCCAATTCCTGAAGTTGGAGGCATGCCATATTCTAATGAACGTAAAAAATCATAGTCAATATACATGGCTTCCTCATCACCGCGCTCCATCAGCTTAACCTGGTCCTCAAAGCGGTCCCTCTGGTCAACAGGGTCATTTAACTCGCTGTAAGCATTTGCAATCTCTTTTCCATTTACTAACAATTCAAAACGCTCAACAAGACCTTGTTTGCTCCGATGTTTTTTGGTAAGCGGGCTCATTTCCACGGGATAATCGATCAGGAAGGTTGGCTGCACAAAATGTTCTTCGCACTTATCACCAAACAATTCATCGATCATTTTGCCGCGCCCCATTGTATTATCAACGTGCACCTGTAATTGCCTGCATACATCCCGAACCTGCTCCTCGTCCATCTGGGAGATGTCTATGCCTGTGTATTGTTTTATTGCATCATACATACTGATTCGCGGGTAAGGAGCTTTGAAGTCAATTTCTTTTCCCTCGGTCAATACTTTAGTTGTTCCATTTACCGCGATTGCCGTTTTCTCCATTAATTGCTCAGTCGTTTCCATCATCCACAAATAATCCTTGTATGCTACATAAAATTCGAGGACGGTAAATTCCGGATTGTGAGTCCGGTCCATCCCTTCATTACGAAAATTGCGACTGAATTCATACACCCAGTCGAAGCCACCCACAATAAGACGTTTCAAATAAAGTTCGTTGGCGATGCGCAAATACATCGGGATGTCCAGTGCATTATGATGGGTAGTGAATGGTCTTGCTGCGGCTCCTCCGGGAATGCTTTGCAGGACAGGAGTGTCTACCTCCAGGGCGCCATGCTCGTTTAAGAAATCACGCATGGCATTGATAAGTTTTGTACGCTTCGTGAACACTTCCTTTACGTCAGGATTGATGACAAGATCGACGTATCGCTGGCGATATTTAAATTCGGGATCGGTCACGGCGTCAAAAGTTTGCCCTTCTGCTTCCTTAACGATCGGCAAAGGCTTAAGAGACTTTGTGAGAATGTTTAATTCTTTTACGTGAATGGACGTTTCTCCTGTCTTTGTTTTAAAAACAAATCCTCTTACACCGATGATATCCCCGATATCAATTAGTTTTTTCCAGACAACGTCGTACAAAGTTTTATCATCACCGGGACAAATATCATCGCGCCGGATGTACAGCTGTATCCTTCCGCTTGAATCCTGGATCACCGCAAAATTTGCCTTACCCATGTCACGAACACTCATAACGCGGCCTGCTACGCATACATCCGTAAATTCATCTTTTTTTTCTTCTGTAAAATTCTTTTTAA
>DASYSW010000261.1:0-2878 GCA_036002905.1 Chitinophagaceae bacterium | reverse complement strand
CCATCAATGATTTCCAGCAAAGCCTTACGCCCCAAAATGCTATTTCCAAGCTCATCAATGGGGATCTGAGAAAAAAGCTGGAGGAGGCCATTCAAAAATTGCCTGAAAAATACAAGACGGTTTTTATACTAAGAGAAATTGAAAACATGAGTGTTTCTGAAACGAAAGAATGTCTTGCTATCAGTGAAATAAATGTAAAGGTCAGGCTCAACCGGGCAAAATCGATGCTGAGAAACTCACTTAGTGATCTCTACAAATCCGAAGACGTCTTTGGGTTTCATTTGTCAAGATGCGACAGGATGGTTGAAAATGTAATGAACCGGATCAGATAATGACTTTTATTGACCTTCTCACTTCCGTAAAGGCCACATACAAGGAAATTAAATTCTTGCAGGAATGCTGGCGGCAAGGCTCTTCTCTTGTTTACCGGGATATTGTTGCAATGCTCTTTCGAGACAATCCATTGATGCATCAATCGCTTTGAGGTTGAGAACATATGCAAGTCTCACTTCATTTTTGCCGAGTCCACTTGTTCCATAGAACCCGGTAGCAGGTGCTAACATTACTGTTTGATCCTTGTAGGAAAAAGACTCGAGTAACCATTGACAAAATTTATCACTATCATCGATCGGCAGTTTTGCCATGGCGTAAAATGCACCGCCCGGCTTTGGGCAGAAAACTCCCGACATTTTATTTAGCCGGTTTACCAATAAATCGCGTCGCGCCATGTACTCGGATTTGGGTTTATCAAAATAATGTTCCGGAAGATCAACAGCAGCTTCTCCCAGGATTTGAGCAAGCCCCGGAGGACTTAGCCTTGCCTGTGCGAATTTCATGGCTGCATCATATACAGCCTTATTTTTTGTTACGAATGCACCGATTCTTGCGCCGCAGGCGCTGTAGCGTTTGCTGATCGTATCCATTAGCACTACATTTTCTTCCATCCCCTGCAAATGCATGGCGCTTACATAGTCCCCATCATAGCAAAATTCGCGGTAGGCCTCGTCGCTGAATAAATACAGATTGTACTTCAGGCAAATTTTTTTCAATGCCTCCATTTCGTCGCGACTATACAGGTATCCGGTTGGATTATTGGGGCTACAAACAATTATTGCTTTTGTTTTTGGCGTAACTAATTTTTCAAAATCTTCAATAGGGGGAAGTGCAAACCCATTCTCAATATTGGACGTGATTGGTATGACTTTTACTCCTGCCGTTACCGCAAATCCATTGTAATTCGCATAAAAAGGTTCAGGAATGATCACTTCATCACCCGGATCAAAACAAGTAAAAAAACCAAACTGGATCGCTTCGCTTCCGCCTGTCGTGATGATGATCTGGTCATAGCGAACATGGATACCGACTTTTTTATAATAGCTCACCAGCTTGCGGCGGTAAGATTCATTACCCGCGCTATGGCTGTATTCCAATACTTTGATATCTGCCTTGCGCACTGCATCAAGGATGGCAGGCGGCGTTTCGATATCCGGCTGGCCAATATTGAGATGAAAAACCTTTATGCCTTTTTTCTTAGCTGCCTCGGCAAAAGGAACCAGCTTTCGGATAGGAGAGGGCGGCATTACCTGGCCACGCTGTGAAACTTCTAGCATGCGCCAAAGTTAATTGAATGCGGACGAATATCATGATCGAGTCCGCCGAATAGAACCTTTTTTGAACCACAAAAACAACACACGGGCACATAGTTTATAGTAAGATCCTTACGTGCCTTTTGTGGTTAATCAACTCAACCAGAACTCACATTCTATTGCACAACTAAAACCTGGAAGGTGCCGGGGATCATCATGGGTCTTCCATTCTGCCCCGTTTTTGTTGGATCAAATTCGGCGGTGGGCAAATACAAAGTCCCGCTGTTCTCATTGATAGTGATTGTTCGGGCACCGCGTTTCGTTGGATAGTTGCCAAGGAAGGAATATTTGTCGGCGCTTATTTCTTTAATAGCAGACAACGTACCTTCTCCATTTGATGTATAAATAATTTTCTTTTTTGAATCGAAGGCCACGCCGTCGCAACCATCTCCAATGACTATCTTGTCAACGACAGCCCCGCTTTCCGCATTTAATACGATCAACAACTTTTCGCAGCCGGCAAACAATCTCTTTGTATCCTCGTCGTAAGCAAGTCCGGTTGGCCCTTCCCCGGGACTAATTGACCAATGGTTGACAACAGTTCTTTTTTTCAAGTCGACAGCTACGATCTCGTTTTTATCCTCAATATTTACAAATAGCTTTCCATTGCCATCGGATGCGGCCGTTTCTGGTTTGCCACCAACATCAATGCTGTCAATTGTTTTCTCTAGCCTGGGGTCGATGATCGACAGATTTTTACTTCTCCCGTTGCATGTGATGATCATCCCTGTGAAAGGCTCGTGCATGATCGCGTCGGGATTCTGACCCGTGGAAATTTGACCGAGGGTTTCGTTTGTCTTTAGATCAAAAACCGTCACATTATTTAAACGTCCGTTGCTCGTGTAACCTTTATTTAACTCTTTATCAAATGCGATTCCATGTACGCCGGTTGTGTTTGGAATATATCCAAGGGAGTCACCTGTTTCTTCGTTCATGATATTTACCTGTGTGCTGTGCGAGACGTAAAGCTTTCCGTTATTTACCGCGATATAATCCCAACCACCCGGGCTGGCAATGTGATACACTCGTACAACTTTATATTCGTGATTTTGAGAGTGGCAGAGTGAACCGATCGCAAGGAATGCGAGACCGACCGCAAATTTCTTTGTCATAAAAACTTGTTAGGAGAATGTGTAAGCTAATTTTAAATTCTGTAGCAATTCTGAACCAACACTACCACGTTAATATGAACCGATGTTCATTGCCTGAGAAAAGATAGCGAAGGGATATTC
>DASYSW010000260.1:0-2272 GCA_036002905.1 Chitinophagaceae bacterium | reverse complement strand
AAAAGATTGAATGAGTTTCTTCAAACCGAGCCTGGCATTCAAAATGACTTCGCGCCGAAAAAAATCGCTTTGCAAGGAAATATCAGTTTTAAAAATGTAGATTTTACTTACCCACATACAGGCATTGAAGCGCTGAAAAGTTTTACTCTCGAGATATCAAAGGGGAATAAGATCGCAATCGTTGGTCGAACGGGAAGTGGAAAGTCGACCATTGCACAATTACTGTTGCGGATGTACGACGTAACCAACGGGAACATCGAATTTGATGGCCTTGATGTCCGGCAACTTGACCTTAAAGAACTGCGGGAACAAATCAGCTATGTACCGCAGGACGTTTTTCTTTTTAGCGATTCGGTCAGTAATAATATCCGGTTTGGATTAAAAAACGGAAAAGAGGGAGAAGTGTTTCAGGCAGCAAGACAGGCCAGCGTTGACAAAGAAATTGAATCATTTTCTCAAAAATACGGGACCCTGATAGGGGAGCGTGGGGTTACTCTTAGTGGCGGCCAGAAACAAAGAATATCTATAGCAAGGGCCTTGATAAAAGAGCCTAACCTTGTGATTTTTGACGATTGCCTCAGCGCAGTCGATGCCCGGACCGAAAAGGAAATTATCGGAAATTTGTATGATTACCTAAAGGACAAGACCGCGATCATCATCACCCATCGTATTTTTTCTCTTTTTCATTTTGACAAGATTGTGGTGCTGGACGAAGGGGAGATCGTCGAGCAGGGAACACATGATGAGCTGCTAGCTCTCAATGGATACTACACAACACTTTATGCACGTCAGCAGGAGCAGGATAGTGAGGCGTGAATTGTGACGTGAATGTTGGTCATTAGGTCAACGAGTCATTAAGTCATTAATTTGTTAAGTGCGACCAATAGTCTACCGGCTACGGGGAACGAGAAACCAGTAACCGGTAACTAGGTGTATTCCTTTATTTACTTCGTGCACCTTGTTCCTTGCGCGTTTTGGCCTGCTTCAGCACTTCACTTTGATTTGGACGTGTCAAAAACATATTTATATTTGTAAACTTTAAAACCAAGATTTTTAACTGTTAAAATTTTAACTGTGGCGTACGACAACAATGAAAAAAAGATTGAAAGTATTTACAGCAAAAGAATTCGGGCTGGTAAAAGAAGGACTTATTTTTTTGACGTAAAGGCAACAAGGGCTAATGATTATTATCTTACTATTACAGAAAGCCGTAAGCGTTTTAATGACAATGGCTACGACAGGCACAAAATCTTTCTTTACAAGGAGGATTTTAATAAATTCATCAAAGCACTTGGAGAAGCGGTTGATTATGTAAAGACGGAATTAATGCCCGATTTTAATTTTGATGCCTATAATCATGATGAGGTGCATACCGATCATGATGGGGGGGAGGCTGCAGAAGCTGCTGAGGCAGTGGCCACTGAAACAGCGGTTGAAGCGGAGCCACCTCAATCAAAAGCTGAAAATAATACCTCCTCTGCTCATGAAGAAGTAGACAAATGGTAAAAAGATCAACCCCGACGAGTCGGGGTTTTTTATTTGCAATAAGTTAAGTAAGAGAGATATGCCATTACTTCCTCGTGGTAATATCTGCTGACATTTTCACACAGTGTGAAAAAATATTTGGTTATAGGTTCGAAAAGATTTCAAACATTGGAATAAAAAAGAAGGAATATTCGATTGGATCACGACCCTTGTTGAGTTTTGAATGGGTCACCCTTATTTTAGAAATCAAATTTTAATTACCGATTATGAAACACCTTTACTCCTCCGCCTTGCTGGTATTTTCATTTTTAATTTCATTTGGTCAAAGCTGCCCGGGACTTGGAAGCATAAGTTATCAGCGATGGAATAACATCACTGGTTCTTCCATTACCAATCTTACTTCAAATTCAAATTACCCGAACAACCCTTCGTCGTCTGGCACACTAACCACTTTTGAAATACCGCAAAATACCGGCAATAACTATGGCATGAAAGTATATGGGTATATCTGTCCTCCGCTTTCAGGCAGTTACTTTTTTTGGATTGCCGCCGACGAAGTCGCCGAACTTTGGTTAAGCACAACCTCGAGTTCAACCGACCGGGTCAAAATAGCTTTCAATACGAGCGCGACGAAGTCGAGGCAATGGAATAAATCAAGTTCTCAGAAATCAGGTCCGATTCCACTGAGTGCCGGTCAAAAATATTATGTGGAAGTGCTCTATAAAGAAGGCAACGGTAGTGATAATATGGCTGTCGGTTGGTCAAGGCCCGGACAAAGCACATCAGC
>DASYSW010000259.1:0-7960 GCA_036002905.1 Chitinophagaceae bacterium | reverse complement strand
TCTGTACATTTTCTTTAATTGCATTGAAGACTTCCTCGAACGTATACAATTCATTTACCCGCACATCGACTACAAACTTGCATTCAGCGGGAACCACATTGTGAGCTTTGTTTTCCGTTTCGATCACGGTGATGCTTATTTTTACGGGACCTAACAACTCCGAAACTTTTGAAAATTTACATGACATCAACCACTCAATATCTTTTATAGCTTTATAAATAGCATTTTCGCCTTCGTTCCTGGCCGCATGGCCGGCTTTGCCTTTCGCCACACAATCCAAAACCATGAGTCCTCGTTCGGCAACGGCCATTTGCATCTCTGTCGGTTCGCCGACAATGGCGCAATCTATTTTGCCAAGATGAGGCAGCAGTGCCTCAACACCATTGCTTCCGGAAATTTCTTCTTCAGCCGTGGCCGCAATGATCAAATTATACTTCAGATCAGTTTTTGCATAGTAATAGAGGAAGCAGGCTATTAATGAGACCAATGCTCCGCCTGCATCATTGCTTCCGAGCCCGAATAGTTTGCCGTCACTTTCAATCGCTTTAAATGGATCGAGGGTGTAGCCTTTGTTAGGTTTTACTGTGTCGTGGTGAGAATTAAGCAGGATACTGGGTTTGGATTCATCATAACATTTATTGGTAGCCCAGATATTATTCAGGTGAACTCTTGTCTTCACTCCCTTTCTCTCTAAAAATTCTTCAATGATATCAGCAGTATTGTCTTCTTCCTTGCTGAAGGAGGGCGTCGCAATGAGTTGTTTTAACAATGCAAGTGCGTCTGTTTGCAGTATGGTGACCAGGTCATTACTCATTTAAAATATTTGTTCCCGCCTCGCCCTTTATCAGTTTGTCCAACTGTTCAGCCTTGCCAATGGTGACCTTTTTGACCCCATAATTGATGGCCGCAAAAGCATTGTCCAGTTTTGGTATCATGCCTGCAAAGATCTTCTGTTTTGATTTCAATTGCTCATACCTGGATGGATTGATGGTAGGAATAACCGTGCTGTCATCGTTTGCATCAAGCAACACACCAGCTTTTTCAAACGAATAGATCAATTGGACCTCGTAGAGTGAGCTGAGGGCCTTTGCAAGTTCCTGCGCAATAGTGTCGGCATTCGTATTTAACAGCTGACCCTTTTGATCATGAGTGAGCGATGCAAAAACGATCGAGATGTTCTGTTCCAGTAAACTTTTCAGGAGATTTGTATTGATCGCATCTATATCCCCGACGAACCCATAATCAATTACCGGGTGATTTCTTTTGTGCGCAAGAATAGCATCTCCATCTGCTCCACAAAGACCAATGGCATTACAATCATATGACTGCAACCGGGCCACAATATTTTTATTGATGTACCCGGCATAGACCATTGTTACAATTTTCAATGTTTCTGCGTCAGTGATCCTGCGGCCATCAACCAGCTTTTGTTCAACTCCTAATTTTTCCGCCAGGTTTGTTGCTAATCTGCCTCCGCCATGTACAAGAATTTTCTTCTCGTTGATCGAAGCGAAATCTTTTAAGAACGAAGAAAGTTTTGCTTCGTCATCAATGATGTTCCCTCCGATCTTTATAATATACAAAGACTCTTTGCCCCCATCCCCTGAAGAGGGGCTTTGAAGGACCCTAATTGTTTCGTCAAGCTTTTTTAAAACATCATTGCTATTCATAGAAATTTCTTCATTCTTAAATCGAAGTACATGTAGTCCAAGATCTCTTAAAGTTTTCTCTCTTAATTTATCATTCTTTTTTACTTCTTCATTTGCATAAATGTCTCCATCAATTTCAATAACAAGTTTAATTGGATGGCAATAAAAGTCCACAACGAATTTTGAGATTGGATGTTGCCTTCTAAACTTGAGTCTCCATTCATTTATATGTATATGTTGCCAAATAATGTTTTCGGCAGAAGTCATGTTTTTTCGCAATTCCTCGGCTCTTTTGAAAACTAAGGGACCGGCACCGTAAAACATATTTTTTCCCATGACGTATCGACATAATGATTCTACAAAAACACCCCTTTAGGGGATGGGCGCTAAGATCTCACTTAAGACAACTTGTGCGGCCCAAACCCGGTTGCCGGCCTGCTGTGTTACCAAACTATTTGGCCCATCAAGAATTTCATCGCTCAATTCCACGTTTCTTCTTACGGGTAAACAATGCATCACTTTGGCATTGTTTGTTTGTTTCAATTTTTCATTTGTCAGCATCCACCCGGGATCATTACAATAAATCTTTCCGTAGTCAGTGTAAGTACTCCAGTTTTTTACATAGACAAAATCGGCACCTTTTAACGCTTTATCCTGGTCCATTGTAATGGTTGCGCCATTTGTAAATTCTTGACCCAGTTCATAGTCCTCGGGATGCGTGATCACAAATTCTGCCTCACCCCACACGTTGATCCATTGAGCAAAACTATTTGCGACGCATTGTGGCAATGGTTTGACGTGGGGGGCCCAGGTGAGTACAATTTTTGGATTTTGGATTTTGGATTTTTGATTTTCTTCAGTGATCGTTAACACGTCTGTCAGTGATTGCAAAGGGTGAAGAGTTGCACTTTCAAGGCTCACTACAGGAATGCCAGCATACCTTACAAACTGTTTTATAAATAGTTCACTATAGTCATCATCACGATTTTTCAGAGAGGGAAAAGTGCGGATGGCCAGGACATCAAAATACTTTCCCATGATCGGCGCCGCATCTTTCACATGCTCCACGGTGCTGCCGCTCATGATCGCCTCTTCTTCAAATTCCAGTGCCCATCCCTCGCTGCCTACATTGAAAACGATGACATCCATCCCCAAATTTTGCGCAGCAATCTGCGTACTTAATCTCGTGCGCATGCTTGGATTTAAAAAAAGACAGCCGATGCGTTTGTCAAGCCCAAGGGTTTTATCCTTCAGCGGGTCAGACTTGAATGTAAGTGCCTTTCTTACCAGGTCATTAATATCAGGAACATCATGAACAGAAATGAACTGCTTCAATATTGGTGGTTTTATTTGTTTGCCGGGCTGTGACGTCGTTATGAGGCTGCTGTTGTGTCACTCACTTTTACTTTCTGTTCACTATTCAGCAATTGTATTTCTTCCTTTAATGCTTCAATGAAATCTTCCGCATCTCTTTTCTTCAATGCAAGCGATGGTAACAGCCGGATCACATTCGGTTTGGCCTCGCCCGTAAATATTTTCTGATTCCAGAGAAGGTTTTTCCTGAGATCTTTTAATTGCTCAGGGACGTCAAAACCGATCATCAATCCGCGGCCTCTTACTCTTTTCAGTTCCGGGATACTCTCCAATTCATCTCTCAGGTATTTACCCACCATCACTGCATTGCCCATTAACTTCTCCTCTTCAATAATTTCCAATACAGCCAGCGCCGCTGCACAAGCCAGATGATTACCACCAAATGTGGTACCCAGCTGAAAATGTTTTGGTTTGATGTGTGGCGCAATGATAATTCCGGCTACAGGAAAACCATTCCCCATGCCCTTGGCCATTGTGTAGATGTCTGCATTTACACCTGCGAAATCGTGACTGAAAAATTTCCCGCTTCTGCCATATCCACATTGTACACTATCCGCGATATACACTGCTGAATATTTATCGCACAGTTCCCTGATCTTTCTTAAAAAATCTTCATCAGCAACATTGATACCACCCACACCCTGGATCCCTTCGACAATTACAGATGAAATTTCATTTCCATTTTCCTCAAAGCAATCTTCCAAAGCTTGTTCATCATTGAAAGGAAGAAAGATCACATTGTCGGTCTCATTTACCGGGGCCACGTAATTCTTATTATCAGTTGCAGATACAGCAAGTGAAGTTCTTCCATGGAATGATTTACTAAAGGCGATTACTTTCTTTCTTCCATTATGAAAAGAAGCAAGTTTTAATGCATTTTCGTTGGCTTCTGCACCGCTATTGCAAAGGAAGAGCTGGTAGTCATCTTTCCCGGAAATTTTTCCGAGTTTTTCTGCCAATTGTTGCTGTAATGGGATCTTTACAGAATTTGAGTAGAAGGCAATTTTCTCAAGTTGCTCTTCAATTCTTTTTATCCAATGAGGATGTGTATGCCCAATACTGATTACAGCGTGACCGCCATACAGATCAAGGTACTGCTCACCATTTTCATCCCACACATAGGATCCTTTCGCTTTCACGATCGTCACATCATTGATCGGGTACACGTCGAATAAAGTCATAAGTAATAATTTATAAGTTTTAAGTTTATAATTCGTTTCTCACTTTGGGAATTAATGAACGGAGCATTGCTTTTATTTCATTGACATTGTCAGTTAATTCAATAAATTTTTCTTCGACGAAGTATTTTAAATCTCGTGAAAGTGTCAAAAAAATATTCCGCCTCGTTTGCTGAATCCAGCGATATATTTAAAAAATGAGCGAACTCTGTCTGCGAATTTTTTCCACATCCTTCAGTAATATTTGCACGGATCGATGAAGCTACGCGCCGAAGTTGATTTGTCAAACTATAGATTTCTTCCCTCGGAAAAGATTTGCCCGCTTCATAAACTTTTAGCGTAGAGAAGTGTGCTTTTTCCAAACCTCTTAATTCCTTATAGTTCTGCATAACCTAGAACGTATTACGTACAACTTAAAACATACTCGCTTTCAAATTCAGTCCTGCGCATTCATCAATGCCAAACATGAGGTTCATATTTTGAACAGCCTGGCCACTCGCGCCCTTTAATAGATTGTCAATGATTGAATGGATAACCAGTTTGGTTCCCACTTTTTCCAATTGTATCACACACTTATTTGTATTGACTACCTGTTTTAAAAAAATGAGGTCCTGGCTCAGGTGAGTGAAGGGCTGATTAGCATAGAAATCTTCATACAGTTGAACCAGTTTTTCGACCTTCCAGACGCAGGTGATCTGCGAGCTGACAAAAATGCCGCGGGTGAAATCTCCCCGCCATGGAATAAAACTCAGATCGATGCTGCCCTTCGGTTGTAGTTGTTTCAGTGACTCACCAATTTCGCCCAGGTGTTGGTGCGTAAGAGTTTTATAAGCCTGTATATTATTAGCTCTCCAGCTAAAATGTGAAGTGGCGGTTAGTCCCTGGCCCGCACCGGTGGAACCGGTTATGCCGGTCGTATAAATATCTTCTAATAAACCGGCTTTTGCCAGGGGCAATAGGCCCAATTGAATGCCCGTAGCAAAACAACCCGGGTTTGCAATGTTGCTTGCTGCCCGGATTTTTTCTTTATTAAGTTCAGGAAGACCGTAAACAAATTGCCGATTTTTTATTTTGGAATTTGGATGTAAACGAAAATCCTGCGAAAGGTCAATGATCCTTACCTTTTGCCCTATTTCATTTTCTTCAAGAAATTTTTTTGCTTCACCATGGCCCACGCATAAGAAAAGGGCATCAATGTCATTGCTTAATTCGCTGGTGAATTTCAATTTCGAATCCCCCAGCAGATCCTGGTGAACAGAATAAACAGGTTTGCCTGCATTGCTGCGACTATTAATAAAGGAAAGAGATACATACGGGTGGTGGATCAATAAGCGAATGAGCTCGCCACCCGTATAACCTGCTCCTCCAACGATACCTACGCGTATGTTTTTTTTAGCGGCCATATTCTGCAAATGCAAAATGAAAAATTAAAAATGAAAAAGCTCGCAATAACTATTACCTATTTTTTACATTTTTCATTTTGGCTTTTTCATTTACTATTTAAATTTTCTTTTTGAATGGCATTCCAGATCGCTGTTTGATTCCCAAAGATCTTTGAAAATCCCCGTACATCCTCACCACTCCACCCGGTATTCATTTCACCGTATCTTCCAAACTTGCTGCTCATCAGGTCATATTTTGATTCGATGCCGATGATCTGAAAATGGTAAGGCATTAATTGAACAAATACATTGCCAGTTACATTTTGTTGTGAATTTTCCAGGAATGATTCTATGTCTCTCATCACCGGGTCAAGTATCTGTCCTTCGTGCAACCAGTTGCCATAAAATTGTGCCAACTGGTCCTTCCAATTCATCTGCCATTTGGTAAGTACATGTTTCTCCAGCGCGTGATGAGATTTTAGTATCACCATGGGAGCCGCGGCCTCAAATCCTACGCGGCCCTTTATGCCGATGATCGTATCACCAATATGAATGTCCCTCCCAATTCCATAGGGTCCGGCGATGGATTGTAAATATTTTATTGCTTCTGTCGGGTGAGAAAATTTTTTATCGTCAACCGCCATTAATTCCCCCTTCTCAAAACTTAATTTAACCTGCTGGCTTCCCGACTTACTGACTTGTGTCGGCCATGCCTCCTCCGGCAACATGCCCAGTGACGAAAGGGTTTCCTTCCCTCCCACGCTTGTTCCCCATAAACCTTTATTGATGGAGTAAACTGCTTTAGCAAAGTTCATATCAACGCCCTTGCTCTTGAGGTATTCGATTTCCTGCTCACGACTTAGTTTCATATCCCTAATGGGGGTAATGATCTCTACACCGGGAATCAAGATATGAAAGATCATATCAAATCTTACCTGGTCATTGCCGGCGCCGGTACTTCCATGTGCTACTGCATCAGCCGAGATTTTTTTTGCATGTTCGGCAATATGCAACGCCTGGCTCAGGCGCTCCGCACTTACACTGAGTGGATATGTATTATTTTTTAAAACGTTCCCAAAAACAAGGTATTTGATGATGCGGTCATAATAAGACTTTACCGCGTCAACAGTTGTGTGGGTCTTAACGCCTAATCTTTTGGCATGTGCCTCTGTATCTTTCAGCTCCTGTTCCGTAAAACCGCCTGTATTTACAATAATGCTGTGCACCTCATAGCGCTGGTCCTCACTCAAATATTTTGCACAAAATGAAGTATCAAGTCCACCGCTAAAACCCAGAACGACTTTTTTCCCGGCACCCCCATCCCCTGAAGGAGAGTTTTTGAAAATATCATTCGTCGGAACTGTCATTTCAAAAAGATGTTTAGAGAGTTACTGTTTGTATTATTCCCCTTTAGGGGACAGGGGCTAAAAATTAAAATAATGGAATAAGAACGATTTTATTTTTGAGGTACCATTGCCTCCTCCATTTCCGCTGCTTTCCTTTTTCTTAAACAATTTCCATTGTTTGAAGCGCAGCAATCGTTCAAATCCGCTTTTATTCTTTTCAAAGAATTCTTTTGTTTCTTCCGGTTTGTAATGATCCTTCGGGTCATAAAGCATGGCAGTGCAAAAACAGTTTTGCCTTTCTTTACTCATGAGGGTTTCATAGTTCACACAACTTTTACAGCCTTCCCAAAACGCCGGGTCCTGTGTAAGCTCAGAATAGGTAACGGGTTCATAGCCCAATTCTGAATTTATTTTCATAACAGCAAGGCCCGTGGTGAGCCCGAAGATCTTTGCATCCGGGTATTTTTCTCTCGACAAATTGAAGATCTTTTGTTTGATGGCTTTTGCCACACCACTTTTACGGTAAGATGGTACAACGATCAAGCCCGAGTTGGCCACATATTCTCCATGGCTCCATGTTTCGATGTAACAAAATCCAACCCAGTCGCCACTGGTTGTCACGGCAATTACAGCCTTACCCTGTTCCATTTTTTCAGCGATGTATTCAGGGGAGCGCCGCGCAATACCAGTGCCACGGGCTTTAGCCGATGACTCCATCTCATCCGTTATAATTTTTGCGTACACCTTGTCTTGGGGTGTAGCAACCCTGATAATTATATTTTGAGTGTCCAATGTATAATGATTGATATGTCAGGCGGATAACCAATCCATGTTAAAGAAATCCGGGAGGAATTCACTGATAGGGGCCCTGGTTATTGGCTCGTCCTATCAGAACCCAGGTCGCACCAAATAGTGAAAGATGTCAAAGCATACCGAATACACGCCACTGGTGATGGGTGCATGGAAAGCAAACTGCTTTGTATGTGTCAGAATATTGTTCATTGTTCCTATTCTTACAAAAACCCTGCCCG
>DASYSW010000258.1:0-7360 GCA_036002905.1 Chitinophagaceae bacterium | reverse complement strand
TTCAAAGAAGCCATTGATCTGCTGAATCAATGCGTCAGCATAGACCCGAAATTTGTTGACGCGTTTTTATCGCTTGGGGGCGTGTATGGTCAGCTTAAAAATTACAAAGCCAGCACAGATAATTACGAAAAGGCATTTGCCCTTGATTCCAATTACTCGAATGAATTTAAATTGCCTTATTCTGTAGACCTTGCAGGACAGGGAAGATTCGAGGATGCATTAAGTACCATAAATTCATTGTTGCGAAGCGAAAAAATTTCACCTGCTACAATACGGGCGGCCAGCTTCCGAAAAAAAACCTTCCAGTTCGCAGTTGACTATGCCGCCAGTCATTCCAATTCATCGTACCAGTTTACTCCTGTTAATTTAGGTGACAGCATAAATACGTCGAGTTCGGAATATTATCCTTCCATCACTATCAATGATAGCTTGTTCGTTTTTACCCGTAGAGGTGACGGCATTCGCGAAGATTTTGTCCAAAGTACAATTCTTCCCAACCATAAATACTCAAAATCAAAGACCATAAGTGGCAGCATTAATTACGAACCATCAAAGGGCGCAATAAATATTTCGCAGGATGGCGACTGGTTGATCTTTGCAGGAAACTTTCCTTCAAAAGGGTATGGAAATTTCGATCTCTATATTTCCTATCAAACTCCCCAGGGATGGAGTGAACCAATCAACTTAGGGCCACAAATAAATACCGAGTTCTGGGAAAGTTCACCTTCATTAAGCTCCGATAAAAGCACCCTATACTTCAGCAGTGATCGGCCCGGTGGTTACGGGGGTAAAGACCTCTATGTCAGTCATCGCCTGCCAAATGGTAAATGGAGCGAAGCACTGAACATGGGATCGTCAGTAAACACTTCAGGCGACGAGTTGGCTCCATTCATACATGCCGATAATAATACATTATATTTTACTTCCGACGGATTGCCTGGTTATGGAGGGAGTGACTTGTTTGTGATGCGAAGAAAAAATGTTCCCGACAGCCATCGGGATGAATGGAATGCGCCGGAAAATCTTGGATACCCCATCAATACAATTGAAAGCGACGGTAGTTTATTTATCGCTTCGAATGGAGTTGATGCATTTTATTCGAGCGACAGAGCCGATAGTCATGGTGGATTGGATCTCTATCGTTTTGAATTAAGACCGGATATCCGGCCTGCCAGAACGCTTTACGTGCGAGGCATTGTCTTCAACAAAAAAACTAATAAAGGGATACCCGCTACGGTAGAACTTATCGATAATTCAACAGGAGAACTCAGCTCGAAAGTGCAAACTGATGAACAGGGAAATTATCTTATTACCCTGCCAGTCGGGAAAGATTATGTTTTCAACGTCAACCGCAAGGGCTACTTATTCTATAGTGACAATTTTTTGCTGAGCCAGCGGGCTCCCGATTCAACTTACGAAAAAAATATTCCGCTACAGCCCATCGAAGTCAACGCCTCAATCATTCTTAAAAATATTTTCTTCGAGACAAACAAATTTCAACTTGATCCAAAATCGCAGGCGGAATTGGACAAAATTGTACAGTTATTAAATGACAATCCCACCTTAAAGATCGAGATCAGCGGACATACCGATAATGTGGGAAAGCCTTCGGATAACCTTTCTCTTTCAAACAATCGCGCAAAATCTGTCGTCAGTTATCTTATCGGCAAAGGCATAGCCTCTCAGCGGGTGGTTGCAAAAGGTTATGGCGAAACGAAACCGGTCGCGGAAAATACAACAGAAGAAGGAAAGGCAAAAAACCGTAGAACGGAGTTGAAAGTCACCAGTCAGTAAGTCATTGAGTCATTATTTTTATTTACTGACCAGTCGACTCAATGACCAATGACTTGTTATACCAACTTGCCTTGACAGAAGTCCCCAATATCGGGTGGGTGCAGGCAAAAATTCTTGCGCAACATTTTGGCGAAGCAGAAAAGATATTCAAAGCAAAGCTATCTACGCTTGAAAAAATTGAAGGTATTGGAACGATCAGGGCAAACAGCATTAAAGCCTTCACCGATTTTTCAAACGCAGAAGAGGAAATAAGGTTTATTCACAAGTTCAGGATCAAACCAATGTTTATTACCGATAAGGAATATCCACAACGGTTACTGAACTGCTATGACCCCCCTACTCTGTTGTTTTATAAAGGAACCGCTAATCTGAATGCAGGAAAAGTTATTGCGGTCATTGGAACAAGAACGTACACTCAATATTCAAAGAAAATGACTGACGAACTCATTGAAGAATTGTCGTCGCAAAATATTTTAATAGTCAGTGGAATGGCTTATGGCGTAGATGCAATGGCGCACAAAGCTGCTGTTAAAAATAATTTACCAACTGTCGGAGTATTGGGTCACGGGCTTGACCAGATCTATCCGCCCGATCATTCCAACCTGGCAAAAGATATGATTAAAAATGGAGGAGGATTGCTTACAGAATTCCGGAGCCAAACAAATCCTGACAAACATAATTTTCCTACGCGGAACAGGATCGTCGCTGGCATGAGCGATGCAACAATTGTTGTTGAATCAGGAATAAAAGGGGGAAGCATGGTTACTGCAGAATTAGCAAACGGATACAATAAAGATGTCTTCGCGTTTCCCGGCAAGGTTACCGACAACAAAAGTGCCGGCTGTAATTACCTGATCAAATCAAACAAAGCCATGTTGCTAACCGATGCTCAGCAATTAATAGAGATAATGGGTTGGGAGGAAAAAAGGCAAACGTCAAAAGTGAAAAGTCAAAAAGAAATCTTCATAGAGTTAAGTAAAGATGAAAAAGTCATTGTCGATATTCTCAGTGGGAAAGAAACCGTTCATATTGATGAGATCAATTTGCGAAGTGGTTTAAGCAGCAGCGCGATTGCGGCAGCGATTTTGAATCTTGAATTGCAGAACGTGGTAAATGGATTGCCGGGGAAAATATACAAACTTCAATAATGCCTCACAAACAAAACTGCCCCGAATAATCGGGGCAGAGATCTAAAATTGAATATGGACTAGTGAGAAATTTTGACCAGTTTGAGTTGTTTTGTTGTTCCCCTTGTATGAATTTTACCATATACACGCCGGCCTTGTATCTATCGCCTAAACTAATTGTCTGTTCATTCGCTATCTTTTTTGCCTGTTGCCAGGTTTATCTTCGCCAGCAATTGTAAGCTATAGGCGGCAATGTTCCATTCATATATTTTGTTAATGCTATAATCGTATGCTAACAAGGATTTGGGTCTTTGATATTCCTTTTTAAGATAGCAGACCTGCCCATAAATCCTGGGTTGATCCCCTGCCGCACAAGATTGTTTACATCCCTAGCAATTTGCCCTGATCTTTCATAATTTACCAGGGCCGAATCCAATTTACCCAACTGTTGATAATCCCGGCTGATCGCATTCCAAAATTTCATCAGGTAGTATGCTGACTGTGCAGACGGGTCGCGCCAGCCGTCGAGTCCCTATTGCAAATAATAAATACTTCTCTCATATTCCCGTAAGTGAAAAAGCACTTCGCCCAGTTGCAACATATCCCCCTGTTAATTTAAGAAAAGTATCCGCCCATGAAAATTACGAAAATAAGAAGCCCTGCGTTTGACGAACTCAGAGAGAGAAAGAGTAAGCAATCATTCACAACTGTGACACAAGTTCGTCGATATTTGTGTCGCTATCAACCTGGAGACGCTGCCGAAGACGCTGCCGGGTTTTATGAACACTGTCAACCGATATGCCGAGCATGGATGCGATCTGTTTAGTAGTAAGACGAAGGCGTGTTAGTGCTGCCATTCGTTGCTCGGCCAAAGTGATGTCCGGAAATTTTTCTTTGACCTTGGTAAAAAATCCCGGGTGAATTTTTTCGAACAGGGATCTGAATTTATTCCAGTCTTCCTCCGTCAATATCGTTTGTAAAGTCAGCTCAGTGATAATGGCTTGTTGACCGGCCGAGATGTCCCTGCCTTTTATCTTTTGTTCCAGTTTTTCAATCAGGCTTGTTTTTTCAATGATGTTTTCGGTAAACATCTTCAATTGCGTTTGTGCAGATGCTATTTCCTGTTCCATTAATTTTTTTTCCTTCTCAATCCTTTCCATCGTCATTTTTGTCTTCAACCTGTTTCGGTTCAACATTAATAATATCAGTAAAGAAAGAAGGATGATGCCGGCAATGATGCTATTCCTCAATACTATTTGTGTTCGTTTTTCTTTACTAAGCTTTTCAATATTGAAACGACTGGCCTCATCATTCAACCTTGCTTTGGCGATGGCCAGGCTGCTGGTTGCTACTTCTTTCTCGAGTGAGTCGTTGAGCGTAGTGAAGCGGTCGCTGTAATAAAAGGCACTGTCAAAGTTACCCATCGCCCGAAAGAGCTGGGTGAGGGTATAGTAAGTGTCCCGCAGGTAAGGGCCACTCGGCCAAAGGCGTAAAAGACGGATGCCTTCTCTTGCCTCGGCTAAGGCTGCTACTTTATTTCCCCTGGCCAGGTTCGCCCTTGCCGCCCATCCCGATGCATTGGCTGCATTATCGTACATACTATCAGCCTTGCTCGTTTGGTAATCCGTTTTGAACAGGACGTAAGCTGAGTCAAATTTATTTTGTGCGTACATAATCCTGCCGATATGACCCAAAACCTTTCCCATCCACACCGTCTCCTTATTTTCTTTTGCTAATTGCAATGCCTGCTGGTAGTAGGCAATAGCAGAATCATGCTGATTCCTTTCATAAAATGTGATGCCTATTGTAATCAGATCTCTGATCTTGTATTTGTAGGAATCCGTACTCCCTTTCTCATAGTCATTTAATTTCCACGCCGAAATTCCTTTTTTTGCATAGTTTACACATTCATCATATTCTCTTACCTGGTGCAGCAATTCTGCCAGCTCAGTATATACGGGAGGCTCAACGGGGTATTTAGCCTTTTCAAGAAAATCCACGCCATTTTTTGAGTACATGACCGCCCAACTTGTTTCCCCAAAACGGCGCATTAATCTTGCAGAATAGAAACTTGCCCACCCAATTGTTCTTTCATCTTCAGTACGGTAGGCTGCATCAATGGCATCAGCATACAATTTCATCATCTGTTCCTTAATGGGTATTAGTTCCTTTGAAGCACGATCCTTATACTTGTCGTATCCCCCAAATTTGGCATAGAGGTACCCAGCCTTGACCATGCAGAAATGTGCGCGAAAAAAATATCCCTTCGCATTGTCCGACGCTTCGACGGAATCCAAAAACCGAAGTGCCCGCAAGGTATCAGCCTCCATCAATTGGTTGCTCAGGCTTCCCATACTGTTGACTTCAGTTAAACCGCCTTTGCTCAATTCGACGGCCCATTTATCAGGTTCCAAACCCAGTTTTCGTTGTGCAGAAGCAATAATACATGTTGGCAAAAAACCGAGCAGTAAGATAATATGGAGAGTGTTTCTCCTGGCGGCTGTCATAATCAAGGAACAAATTAAGGAAAAACTAAGCTTGACCTTCGATCTGCCTGCTTGTTATTCCTAAGCGTTGCCTGATCCCTTTGACGTATATTTACGGTTTGCCCTTTTTATCACCGCAACGATGAAACTAGCCTGGTGGAGCATGAGCAAAATTTAGAACTTGTCCATTAAAAAAACTGCCCCGACGAATCGGGGCAGGGATTTTAAATTGACTGCTCACACGAGAGATTTAAATCAGTTTCCCAGGGGGCACGGTCCAGCTGCCATTAATGTTTTGTCCCGGCGTTCTCTGCCAGCAGGCAACTGGACTCTAGAAGGTACCCCGACTATTTTTATAATAACATTTTTTAAACCAGGCCGCAATTTTCACATCCTCACAAAACGGAAGCAACTGCGGGTTTGGTCTTTTCTTCAATTCTGTGAATTCTTATGTCAAACAGCCATGTCACGATCGCTATTAACAACAGGGCGAATAAAATGATGACGATGATAATGATTTGATGCTTCTTCAACATACCACATTGGATCGTGATTTTCGACAATCAAGATACGCCCGTGTGATACCGGTCGCCAAGTTTTTTGGCTGACAAAACATGGACAAGCGCCTGACAAAAAGCTGACACGTTACCATAGTCCCGGAATAAGCGGTTTCAAATACTGAGAATCAACTCTTCCAGGGTTGCAGAATCACTGATCTGGAAGCGTTCTCTCAGACGTTGACGGGTTTTATGAATGCTATCGGCAGACACACCGAGCATCGAGGCCATTTGTTTTGTCGTGAGATGGAGCCGTGTAAGGGCAGCCATTCGCTGTTCGGCGATGGTGAGATCCGGAGCCTTCCCTCTTATTTTCAAAAAGAAGCCGGGATAGATCTTTTCAAACAGGGATTTAAATTTGTCCCAATCCTCTTCTGTCAGGATCGTATGATGTGAGAGTTCTGCGATTATTTCTGACTGCTCAGCTGTAGCCCGGTTCTGCTGTATTTGCTGTTGAAGTCGTTCGACCAGGGTGGTTTTTTCAATCACATTTTGCCGGAACATTTCCAATTGCTCCTTCGCCGCGTTTGCTTCGGCTTCCATTGCTTGCTTTTGCTGAAGAGCCAATTGGTGCTTGTGTGCCGATCGCAACCGCCGGCTGTTAACAATGAGTATTGCAATGATGGAGCACATAGCTATTACCGCCAAACTAAAATTTCGTCTTAATTTTTCTTCCTGTTTTTCTTTATTAAGATTTCTTATCGTCAGCGCATTTTGAATATTATCCAACCTCATTCGCGAAATTTCCACCAGGCTGTTGGCCACCGCTCTTTCAATTGAATCATGAAGTTGGTTGTACAAAGCGGTATACTTATAGACACTGTCATGAGCACCAAATGCACGGTAAACATCTGCAGTAGCGTAGTAGATATTCTCTAAGTAATTCCAGTTCGGATCCTTCCGTAAAAGTTGAAGCGCGTCCTTTACCTGCAACAATGCGCTGTCTCTTTTTCCCTCAGCCAAATTGATCCTGGCAACCCACTGCAGCGAGTTAGAAGCACTGCCGAGTTCGCCATATGCCTTACTGTACCGATAGTCAGATTCGAGGAGCAACTTCGCCTCGGCATATTTTTGTTGCGAATAAAGGACCTGACCCTTGTTCCCTGAAATAATACTCTCCCAGATTTTTTCACCTAATTCAATCGACTTTGTCAATGCGATATCGAAGTAGAAAAACGCTGAATCGTAATTCCCAATTCTTTTCCAACACAATCCAATTGTATTGAAATGTGTCATTATGCCATGCCTTGCAAGGTAAGCTGTGTCTGAGGTTTCCTGTTCTATTGCTCTCTTCGCATAATAAATGCATCTATCATTATCGCGTGTGGTATAGAGAACACCCTCGAGAAGACCGTACTGATCATCGGTGGTTCTTCGTCCAATCCTGTCATCCATT